>CABXSI010000015.1 GCA_902514865.1 uncultured SAR116 cluster alpha proteobacterium | reverse complement strand
TTTCTCACCACTCACCCACTAGAGAAGATGATGAAATCAAACAAATTCAAAATAATCTATCAAACATAAAAGTAAAATTTGCGTCAGAAAATGAGGTTATAGATTTCTAATGGAAAAAATTAAGTTCAATCAACATCAAAGTATATTTAGAGTTGGAGAATTGCCTGACAAAATGTATTTGCTTGTAAAAGGGTCAGTTGGGATTTTTCTACCAACTAATCAGACTAATGATCCTAATTTTATCATTCAGGAAAATGAGCTTTTTGGTGAAATGGGCGTAATCGAAAATGAATTAAGAATGGCTACTGCTAGATGCCTTGTAGAAAGTGAAATAATATCTATTACCAAAGAAGAATTTAATAAGCGTGTTAACAATTCAGACGTCTTTGTTAAAGGTTCACTTAAAGCATTATCTTATAGATTGAGATCTGTAGAAAAAAAAATGTAAAGAATATTTTTTTAAGGAGTAACTAATGGATATAAACATCCAATTAGCTGAAAGCTTAATTGATGCTTTTGATAATGAAGAAACAGCAATCGTTTTATGGGATAAAAACGATAATGTTATGTATC
The DNA here is from genome assembly GCA_902514865.1 of uncultured SAR116 cluster alpha proteobacterium. Taxonomy (GTDB): domain Bacteria; phylum Pseudomonadota; class Alphaproteobacteria; order Puniceispirillales; family Marisalimonadaceae; genus Marisalimonas. The sequence continues at coordinate 23,928 of CABXSI010000015.1, read as the reverse complement.
GAAATAAAAAAACATCTGAAAGATGGATTAAATTTAATTTAGATTTTGAAATAGGCCAAAACTTTTTTGACAGAATACAAAAGGTTGAAGAGGCAAAGCTTATGAAACATGAAGAATTAGTTAATAGAAGCAACAATTTCAAATTAGCAAAGTCCTCAGGCAAGCCACAGGAGTATGTTGTTAAAGGCCCTACTGGAAGATGGGTCCAAATAAAAGATACCCCTACATCTGAAGGTAACATGCTTACTTTAATGACAAATGTCACTCAAATTATTGAACAAGATATGGAAAGACAAAAGCTTTCAGTAGCCATTGAAAATTTTCCAGGGGGAGTAATGTTCTGGGATGAAGAAGATAAATTAATAGTTTCAAACAAACGTAATACAGAAATAATGAAAAAATCTGGGATTGATTTCAAATTAGAAAAAGGTATTTCATACGAAAATATGTTGCGGGCGCAAGTTGAGAGTGATTTATATATAATCCCCGAGAATATTGATAATGAAAAATATATTAAAAAACGTTTGGATGAAAGGTCAAAATTAACCTCTAACACAAGAGAAATAAATCTGTCTGATGGATCTTTTATATTAGCAAATGAAACTAAATTTGAAGATGGGTCCTTACTCAGTGTTTATACCGACATCACAGAATTGAAAAAACAAGAAACTGAATATAAGCAATTGGCAGATGCTATTGAAATTATTCCCAACAATATGATGTTATGGGATGGTGACAATAATCTAATTATGGCTAATGCAAAAGCAAGAGATGATAATGCTTCACGAGGTTTCAAACTTGTCAAAGGAGCATCTAGATTAGAAATGGTCCAAAATGCTCTTAACAAGGGATTTATGACCGCTCCAAATGGAGTTTCAAATAAAGATTTTCTTGAAAGCAGAAAAAAACAGTTTGAAGGTTTAAAAAATCAAGAAACGTACGAGGTTATAGTAAATGAAAGATTTTATCTTTTATCCTCCTCAAGACTTCCAGACGGTTCAACTCTTCAATTTGCAACTGATATTAACGATACGAAGAAGCAAGAAAATGAACTTTTAAGATTAAAACATGGAATAGACATATTACCAAATGGATTAATGTTCTGGGATGAAGAAGATAAATTAATTGCCAATAATCGAAGCGCTATAAATTTTTTGAAAGATTTCGGAATTGATTTAAATATTGGAATATCTAGAGATGAGATAAGAGAACACATGTCCTCTAATGGTCATATTGCAAATCCAAATAAACTTAAGCATAAAGCACATGTTGAAAAATTAAAAAAAGATTGGCGAAGTTTTAAAGGAACAAGAACAAGAACTAATAATTTTTCTAATGGAAAATCTCTATTTTTTTCAGAAACCAGATTAGAAGATGGGAGTACAATTTCTCTATGGACTGATGTAACAGAAAATAAAAAACAAGAAAATGAGCTTTTGAGATTAAAAAATGGAATAGAAACACTTCCTAATGGTCTCATGTTTTGGGATGAAAAAGATAATCTAATAGCATTTAATGATAGTTCTCAAAAATTAACGAAGCATTATGGTTTTGAACTCAAGATTGGAATAAATTTCAGTGAATTAAGAAAGCACATGGTTTTTAACCATCAAAAGCCTCCAAAAGGTATAAATATTAAAGACCATTATAAAAATAGAGAAGAAGTATGGAAAAATCTTAAAGGTCAAAATGTAAGGGAATCAAATTTCACTGATCACACGCTTCATTTTACAGATACAAGACTAAAAGATGGTAGTACAATTTGCCTATGGACAGACATTACAGACATTAAAAAACAAGAAACTGAACTTTTACGTCTAAAAGATGGTATTGAAATTTTGCCAAATGGACTAATGTTTTGGGATGAAAATGACAAGTTAATTGCTCATAACAAGTCTGCTGTTGATTTTGTAAAAAGCTTTGGATTTGATCTTAAAATGGGAGGAGACAGGTTTGATCATTCTAATCATATGCATAAGACTAACATGATTGCTATTCCCAAAGGTGTTTCAAAAAAAGACTACATTAAAAATATGAAAAAAAGTTGGGAAAATCTTGTAGGACAAAGAATTAGAGAATCTAATTTTAATAATGGGAGATCAATTCTTTTTACTGATTCAAGATTAGATGATGGAAGCACAATTTCATTATGGACAGATATTACTAATAGCAAAAGGCAAGAAACTGAACTTCTTAGATTAAGAGATGGTATTGAGACGCTTCCGAATGGTCTTATGTTCTGGGACGAAAATGATAACTTAATTGCAAATAATGCAAGCTCAGTTGCTTTTTTCAAAGAATTTAATTTTGATTTCGATATTGGAATATCAAGAAAACAATTAATAAAATATATGATTTTAAATGGTAATGTTCTACTTCCACAGGGAATAAACAAACAAAGATTTTTAAACACCATCACTGAAGAATGGAAAAATTTTAAAGGAAAAAGATTAAGAGAAACTAACTTTTCTAATGGAAAAACAATTTTGTCAACTGATACAAGATTAGATGATGGGAGTACAATTACCTTATATGTTGATATATCTGAATTAAAAGAAGTAGAAAAGAGGCAAAAACAACTCATTGACGCTATAGACGTAATGCCAAACAGCATATCTTTGTGGGATAAAGATAATAAATTAATAATGGCAAATAAAACATCAATTAATGATATGAAAAAACTAAGTTTTGACTTAAAGCCAGGAATTTCACGCATGGCAATGGTTAAAAATGGAGTGCAACTTGGTTTATTTCCAATTCCAAAAGGAATAACAAAGAAAAAATTCTATGAAATGAAGCTAAATGAATATGATTCATTAAAGAATGAACAACGAGACGAAATTGAACTTAATAATGGAAATACAGTTTTAAACATTTCAAAAAGATTGCCAGACGGTGGTACATTACAAAATGCAATTAATATTACAGAAATAAAAAAAGGTGAAAAATCTCTTAAAATTCTTAGTAATGCAATTGAGATAATTCCAAATATGCTTATGTTATGGGATGGCGATAATAAATTAATTATGGCTAATCAAAGAGCTCGTGACATTCAAAAAGAAATGGGATTCGTATTAAAACCAGGCTCTGATAGATTTGAAATGCTTGAAGCAGGATTTAAGTCTGGATCTCTCGAAGGAAGTGAAGGATTAAGTGCTGCAGCATGGGTAAAGAAAAGGAAAGAAGGTATAAAGGCACTAAAAGGTAGGGAAATAGTAGAAGCAAAAATAAATGTTAAGGGTGTTAAATACGATATTCTTGGTTCTTTTACTCGTTTGAATGATGGAGGAACATTACAAATTTGGACCGATATTTCTGATATAAGAAAAAAAGAAAGGGAAGTTGAAGAAAGTCAAAAAAAGGTAAGAGAAGCAGAAGAAAAAATTTCAAATGCAATAAATAGTATGCCACACGGAATTACAATGTGGGATGACAATATGAATTTAGTAATGTTCAATGATTATGCAAATGAAGTTTGGAGTAAAGGTAAAGTCAAAATGAATATTGGTACCTCTTATTCTGATTATATGAAACAATCTAAGAAACATAAATTTTTAACATTCAATAAAAAGTCAGATGAAGATGATTACTATAAAAATGCAGTAGAAAGACGAAAAAAATTTAAAGGAGTATTCACAACAGAAACGCCTCCTTTTTATGATGGATCAATTTGGCAGTCTACGTCAACTCGTTTACCAGATGGTGGAGTGTTTTCAATTCTATCTAACATTACTGAAATTAAACAAAGAGAGGCATCTCTCAAACAATTAAGTGATGCAATTGAAGTAACACCTAATGCTATTTTGTTATGGGATAAAAATCATAAATTAGTAATGGGTAACAAGATAGCTAAAAAAATTCAAAAAAAATGGGGATTTGATCTTAAAGAGGGTATTGATAGGAATAAAATGCTTGAACACGTTGAAAAAGTAGGCCTATTAAAAATTCCTGAAGGAATGACCAGTAAAGAGTATTACAGAGGACGTATAAACTTATCTAAATCAGAAAATAACAATGTTTTTGAACAATCTTTTACTGACGATACCTCTTGGATTGTGAGTGAAACAAAATTAGCTGATGGAGGACAATTATTAGTTTATTCTGACATAACTGAGTTGAAAGAAAAAGAAAAGCAAGTAAAAGCGGCTCAAGACCAAGTAAGAGAAACAGAAAAAAGAATGACTGATGCATTAAATAGTATGCCTCACGGAATTTCTTTGTGGAATAAAGACGATACTTTGGCGATGAGAAATACCTTAGCTTTTGATATACATAAAGGTGCTGGTATAGATACATATCAACCAGGTATATCTTATAAAGAACAAATTAAATCTTGGGAAGAATTTGATTTTTTTGATTTTGACAATCAAGAACAAAAAAGTAATTTTTTTAAATCTGTAAAAGATAGCAGAAAAAATTTAAAAGGATCAATGACAGTAGAAACACCAAGATTTTATAATGGGACTTATTGGCAGGCCACTTATCGAAGGCTTGATGATGGTGGAGTGTTTACAATATTTTCAGATATTACTGAGCTGAAAAAACGTGAGGAAGAGTTAAATAATACTATTACAGAATTAGATTTAGCAAGAGAGAAAGCTAATGCGGCTAATCAGACTAAGAGTCAATTTTTAGCAAATATGAGTCACGAGCTAAGGACTCCACTAAATGCAATAATTGGTTTAACAGAAATGTTAAAAGAAGATGCTGCTGATGATGGCCTAGAAGATTTTGAAGAACCATTAGATAGAGTTTTTAATGCTGGTAAGCATCTTTTAACTCTTATTAATGACGTTTTAGATTTATCAAAAATTGAAGCTGGGAGAGTTGAATTATTCAATGAAACATTCGAATTAAATCAAATATTAGATGATGTTATGAAAACGTCGTCACCACTCGCTCAAAAAAATAATAACGAATTAGTAATAGAATATAAAACAGATATAGATTTTGTTACTGCCGACCAAACTAGAGTAAAACAAGTAGTTTTAAACTTAATTTCTAATGCTTGTAAATTTACAGAAAAAGGGAAAATAACAGTTGGGGTTAATAAAATTATGCAATCTGGTGGTGATTTAATTTCAATTGACGTAAGTGATACAGGTATTGGAATGTCTGATGAACAAATGGCCAGATTATTTAACTCATTTGTTCAGGCTGATAGTTCAACCACAAGAAAATACGGTGGTACTGGATTAGGGCTTACAATTTCAAAACAATTAGCAATTTTGATGGGTGGAGATGTTGTTGTGAATAGCGAATTAGGAAAAGGTACTAAATTTACTGCTACCTTTCTTGCTGACTTTATCGGAGCATCAGAATCTGTTAAAAACTTAAACCAACAAACAGGCTCATTGATAGAGAATGTTGTCTCAATAGAAAATAGTTCGGGAAAGACTGTTTTAATCATAGATGATGATCCCACAGTAAGTGAATTAATGAAAAGGCAATTGCTTAAAGAAGGGTACAAAGTGATAATTGCACCTAATGGAAAAGAGGGCATTCGTTTAGCAAGAGATCTTAATCCAGACGTAATAACACTAGACATTCTCATGCCAGAAATGGATGGCTGGTCAGTATTAAGAACTTTAAAAGCTGATCCTAAAGTAGCAAATATACCAGTAATTATGGCATCAATTTTAGATGAAAAAAATAAAGGGTTTTCTCTCGGCGCGGCAGACTTTTTGTCTAAACCTGTTCAAAAAGAATACTTGATGAAATCAATTAGAAACTTAATTGGTGACAGAGAAAATTTAAAAATTTGTCTTATTGAAGATGATGATGGTTTAAGATTTACTATAAGAGAAATTTTAGAAAAACAAAATGTAAAAATCATTGAAGCTGAGAATGGTCAAGTTGGAATGTCGGTGTTAGAAAAAGAAGAGATAAAGCCAGATTTAATCTTATTAGATTTAATGATGCCTGTAATGAATGGTTTTGAGTTTTTGAAGGTAATTAGAGAAACTGAATTAAGTTCAATTCCAATTTTGGTTTTAACAGGGGCTGACTTAAGTGATGATGAAAGAAAATTTTTATCAGGCGAAACGCAAAAAATTCTTGAAAAAAGTGACGATACATTATCATCAATTGTTAACGAAGTTGGCAACGTTATAAAAGCTTCTACATATAATGGAGACAGAAAATGACAAAAATTTTGTATGTAGAAGATAATGAAGATAATGTTTACATGTTATCAAGACGCCTAAAGAGAAAGGGTTTTGATATTGTTATTGCTGTAGATGGTGAGCAAGGTGTTGAAATGGCGTCCACTGAAAAACCAGATTTAATTTTAATGGATTTAAGTTTGCCTAAAATGGATGGATGGACTGCTACTAAGCATATAAAGGGTAATGATCAACTAAAATCTATTCCAATTATAGCTTTGTCAGCTCACGCAATGGAAGAACACAAAAAAAGAGCACTAGAAAGTGGATGTAATGACTATGATACTAAACCTGTAGATATTGATAGATTATTGTCAAAAATTTCTAAGCAATTAGGAAATTGAGATGATTAACAAAGAAGAAGCAAATATTCTAATTGTTGATGATATTGAAGATAATAGATATACACTTGAAAGAAGATTAAAGAAAGACGGTTATAAAAATATCTTTTCTGCAGAAGGTGGTAAAAGCGCACTCAAAATGGCGACTGAAAATAAGTTTGATTTAATCCTTTTAGATCTAATGATGCCAGACATGAGTGGACTTGAAGTTCTTAAGCACTTAAAAGGTGATCCACTACAAAGGTCAATACCTGTAATAATGGTTACTGCATCGGATGAGGTTGAGACAGCAGCAGAATGTATAATAAATGGCGCAGACGATTTTATTACTAAACCTTTCAATGGTACGTTATTGAAGGCCAGAGTAGGAGCTAGTCTAGAGAAAAAAAGACTACGGGATACAGAAGAAAATTATCTTGACAGAGTTGAAACAGACAAAAAACGCTCACAGCAAATATTAAAAACAGTCATGCCAACTTCTGTTGCTAATGAGTTGCAATCATCAGGAAAAGTAAGGTCAAGAAGATATGATGATGTTGCAATTCTAATTTGTGACTTAGTTGGATTTACATCTTTTTGTGAGAAAAATAATCCTGAATTAGTTGTGGAGACTTTGCAAAGTCTTGTTGAGAGTTTTGAAAATGCTTTTCAAGAATTTGGATTAGAAAAAATTAAGACTGTTGGCGACGCTATAGTAGCAGTTGCGGGGCTTTCATCAAATACAATTTCACCGGTTAAATCATGTGTTGATTGTTCATATAAGTTAAGAGAAATTGCCAATTCAGCATCAATGCCTTGGGATTTACACCTAGGTGTTCACTCAGGCTCTCTAGTTGCAGGAACAGTTGGAACCAAAACTGTACAATTTGATATACTTGGTAAGACAGTGAATGTAGCTTTTAATATTTGTGACATGTCAGATGCAAATCAAATTCTTATTTCTAGTGATGCTTGGATGACCGCAAGAAATGAAATTAAAGTCAAGTCAATTGGTCTTAAAAGATTAAAGAGTGGTCAAGATATTGAAATGTTAGAATGTGTATAATTTACCATTGATTTTCAAATTCATGAGAAAATGAAAACATTTTTAACGGCGTTGCCTCACCTCTAGGAATTTGAGCTGTAGGGTTCAACTTATATTCGTCAATACCTCTTGCAAGTTGCGTTTCAAAAAAAGGCCAAGCTTTTAAATCTCCTTTAACATTAGTAGGAGAAAATCTCATTGTAACTCCACATCTTCTCCTATTTGAATTGTTTGCCTCTGAACCATGGAGTAATGCATCATTATGAAGAGATATTTGACCTGCTTTTAAATTTAGAGATACAATTTTTGATTGATCTAATTGATCAAATGAGACTTCTTGATCTAATACTAGATTCTTTGCCTCATTTTTTTTGTGAACAAATCTTCCTACCTTATGACTTCCTGAGACTACTTTCATTGCAGCATTTTCTTCGTCTGTATCAAATACGGCAAGCCATACTGTTACTGCATTAGATGGATTAAGAGGCCAGTATTGTGCATCTTGATGCCATGGAACAACAGATCCGTCTTTTGGTTCTTTACTAAAAAACTGTCCACCCCATTGGACAAAATTTGGGCCTAAAAGATCTTCAACATAATCTAGTATAGTTGATGTTCTACATAGATCATGAAATTTTTTACTAGCTTTATGCCACATATTGGTTTTATTTATATCAATATGGTTGGGTAACTTTGAACTTAATTCATTATACCAATTGTGAAGATCCTTCACTGCACTCTCAGAAAATACGGGTAATCCCGTGACATAACCTTCATTCAAATATTGGTTTTTTTCTGATTGAGAAAGCCTTCTGGCTTTTGAGTCTATCTCAAACATATCTTATCCTTCCCATTTCTCATTTGCAGCTTTTTCCCATGCTTCTCTTAATTTATTCATGTTAAAATTGTCTTTTTTGGCGGCATCTATCAAATGCTTTTCTTTTTTTATCATATGATTAATTCCATTTTTTATCATTGATATAGCGTCATCCGGAATTATCACAGCCCCATGTTGATCTGCATGAATTATTTCGCCATCGCTTATATTTAGACCGTGAACATTTATAGATGACCCATATTCAAGAACATGTACATGAGCATGACTAGGCCCAATACCATTAGCAAGAACTTGATAGTTTTTGTCTATTGCATCTAAATCTCTTAGTAAACCACTTGTAATTGTTCCCGCTAAACCCAGCCCTTTATGGAGGGAAACATTTACTTCACCCCAAAATGATCCTGTTGGATTAGGCCAGTCTAAATCTTCAATAAGACAAACAGGAGATGCATCAGGATATAGTTCAGATCTCTTACTTATATACTCATAGTAACTAAGCCTTATTGATTTTACTTTTCCAGGCGACAGAACCGGTAAAGTTGATGCTTTTATTTTTGCTGTTCGTGCAATTCCAACTATAGGCTCTAATCGTGGATTTGCTGATACGAATGGATATTTGGTATATCCATCAGCCGACCTTGAACCTCTATATATGTCTAAAGCGTTAGAAATGGTGGGTGTATCAAATTTTTTTAAGAATGATATTAGTTCTTTTGTTAACAAATTAATCTCCACTTAATTGAAACTTAAATTTTCTAGTCAGATTTTAAAAATAAATACTACCTTTTGACAATTAATTTATCTACATAATACGGATTATTTATTGCATTTAGAGCTCCATACAATCCATTTTTATTATCTTCAGTTAACCAAATAGGAACATTTTTTACATAATCATGTCTACGTCCTTTATTTAACAGATTAATTTCAAAATCACTTATACTCAAAATTTCTTTTAATTTTGGAGTAATTCCACCAGTTAAAATTACCCCACTTTGAGTGCCATTTATCAAAATTACACTTGAGACTATAGTTCCTAAAATATTAAATAGTAATTTCACGGATTCTTTAGCTTCCAAATCGCCTTCTAACGCTTTTTTGCCAATTTCTGGTGCCTTTAAATTGCTTGGCTTTAATCCATTATTAACGCGGATAAAATTAAAAATTTCTTCAATACCTGATCCACTGACAAGTCTTTCATTAGATACGTGATTATATTTTTTTTTCATAAATTGAAGTAATTCTATTTCGATTTCTGAATTAGGTGCAAAAGACGAATGACCACCTTCACCCTCTATTGCAATAGGATTATCATTTATCTGAAATAAGGTACAAATGCCTAAACCGGTTCCTGGGCCAGTTACTAAGAGAGGAGCTTTTTTTATTGGAACACCATTTCTAATTATTCTTAAATTGTGCTCTGAAGCAAGTTTATCGTTTAAAAATTGATCTTCTGACAAATTTTTGTAGAAAGAGCCAAAACATAGTGATTGAGCCACAAAATCATTTATAAAAATTAGTTTATCCAATTTAAAATATTTAAATATTTCAGATTGCTTAAATTTCCAGTTATTATTTGTAAATTTGATTGCATCATGTTTGGTTGTCGACGCAACTGCGATAGACATATTTTTAACTTCTAAGTTATTATCATTTTTATAAAATTCTATAGCGTCATGAATATTAGCGAAGTCAGAACATTTTAAAAAAGAAAAATTAGACAATTTTTGAGTGTTATCAGCTTGGAAAGCAAAGCGTGCATTTGTTCCACCAATATCAGCAACAAGTAAATTCATTTAATCCTCAATAAATTGTATTTAACTTTTTTAATATAAATAGTAAAAAATATCTTCAAAATAATTATTTGCTTTGTAAAAGAGGTCATGACAAATGAAATATATTTATGTAATTTTTTTATTTATTTTTATACCACACTCTTCTCACTCTAAAATTATTCTAGATAAAATTAGTCCGAATCTCTCTAATTTATGGGGAATTTCCATTTTAAATAAAGAAGAAATATTATTAACGCAACGTTCTGGTAAAGTTTATAGACTTAATATTTTTAAAAAAAAATTGTTTGAAATAACGGGAGCACCTGAAGTTTTTAATTCAGGCCAAGGTGGTTTATTAGATATTGAAATAGAGCAAAAAAATAAAAGAATAAAAGTATATTTATGTTTCAGTAAAAAAGTAAACAAATCGCAATCTGCAACTGCTGTAAATAGTTATAACTTTATAAATAATGAATTAAAAAATAAAAAATTATTGTTTGTTTCTAACAAAACATCAAGTAGCAGTCGTCATTTTGGTTGTAGGTTAGCAATTAAAAATGAGCATATTTATGCCACTTTAGGTGACAGAGGAAATAGGAATACTGCTCAAAATTTTAAAAATCATTCTGGATCAGTTGTTAAACTTCTAAAAAATGGGAGATATTTTGATAATAAAGCATTTACGAATTCTCTTCCTGAAATTTATTCTGCAGGACACAGAAATCCTCAAGGATTAATATTTAATGCCAATAAGTCGATACTTTGGCTGCATGAACATGGGCCACAAGGAGGAGATGAGCTTAATATTATTTTGAAAGGGAAAAATTATGGTTGGCCTTTAATTACTTTTGGAAAAGAATATGGAAGTGGAAAAAAAATTGGAATAGGCACTAGTAAAATAGGTTATCAAGATCCAATAAAAGTTTGGATACCGTCTATAGCCCCTTCTGGAATGATAATTTATAACGGTAAAATGTTTCCTAAATTAAAAAATAAAATAATAATTGGTTCTTTAAAATTTAAAAGATTACATATTTTGTCATTACAAAATAATAATGTAGTAAATGAAAAAATATTGTTAGAAAATAAAATTGGTAGAATTCGAGATTTAGCAGAAATGAATGATGGTTCTATAATTTTAATCAATGATGAATATGATGGTGGTGTTTATAGATTATTTAAACAATAACTTTGATTTATACACCCTTTGTTTTAAACATGAGTATTAATTAGCAAGTTGTGGAGAGAGAAATGTTAAAATTTTACTATAATACTGGCCCTAATCCTATGAAAATAGCATTATGCTTGGAGGAGATGGCTTTGGAATATGAAGCTATTCCTGTTGACACCAGAAAAGGTGAACAACACGCATCATCATATATTGCAATAAATCCAAATGCAAAGGCGCCATCTATTGTTGATAACGGCAATGTTATATTTGACAGTAATGCTATCTTATTATATTTGGCTGAAAAAACTGGAAAATTTATTCCTGATGATAGTCCTAAATCTAGAGCAGACCTTCTGTCGTGGTTAATGTTTGTAGCAACTGGAATTGGTCCATATTCTGGGCAATCTGTTCACTTTCAACATATGGCCCCTGAAAAAATAAAATATGCTATAAATAGGTACGTTTTTGAGGCTGAAAGACATTATGACATTCTAAATGATAGACTTGCAAACAACAAATATATGCTAGGTGATACATACACTATTGTTGATATGTGTGTATGGGGCTGGACTAGAATGTTACCTAAGGTAATTGGTGATGGAGAGCTGGAAAAAAGAGTTAATTTAAATAGGCTTATGACAGAGATAAATGAAAGACCAGCTAGTCAAAGAGCAAAAAATATAAATGTCTCAAACAATCATAGTTTCAAAGTTGAGATTGATGAAGAGGCAAGTCGCTATATGTTTCCTCAGAACGAAAGACTTAAACAAGTCTAATTTGGCCTGATTTCATAAACAGCGTTAAGCGGATGATCTATTTCTATTCGCTTAACTGTTTTAAATCCAACCTCCCTACAATACTCTTTTACTTTTCCTTCTGGAAGTCCAACTGTTCCTAGACCCGCACCATCATTTGCTAAAGATGTTGTCATACAAAAATGTAAACTCATTGCATACAAAAAAGGAACCATTGGCCCTTTGTTATCAGCTGGATCATCTTCACATTTTATGTCCATAAGGACAAAAATCCCATCATCTTTAACAGCACTCCTTATAGTTTTCATACCCTCCAAAGGGTCTATCATATCGTGAACAAGATCAAAGCATGCAACGAAGTCAAATTTTTCTTTAAGTTTGTTTGAAACGTCCCATTGAACAAATTTTAAATTTTTTGAAACGCCGGCTTCTTCAGCATTTTTTTGAGATTTTACAATGTTAGGTTCAAATAAATCAAATCCAAAAAACTGACTTTTTGGAAATTTTTTGGCTAATTCTATTGTAGATCTTCCAGAGCCACAACCAAAATCTGCAAAAGTTACAGAACCTTGTTCAAGCCTAGTTTTCAATTCTGGCATTTCATCAATCCAATCTTTAACTAAGAAATGCCTGTATCTAGTGCATCCTGTTTGATCTATTCCATCCCAAAAACCTTGATCAATTTTATCATAATTAATACCACCACCATTTTTGAAAGCGTTTAGCAGATCGTGGTACGGTAACAATGTACTATTAAGTAGTTGGATTATTCCTTTTTGTGAAAATTTACCTCCCTCTTCAACAAGAACTGGAACATATTCTGGATTTAAAGAAATTTTTCTATCCTTTTTATTAAAATCTAGATAGCCAGACGAAAATAAACCGAGTGCCCATTCTCTTATATATCTTTCATCAAGTTTCATTCTGGACGAAAGTTCTTCGCTGGTTGCTGGACCACTATGAGCAAGATTTTCAAAAATACCTAAATCTACTCCAATTGCACATAATCTTATTGCAACTGCGCCAGATGCATCATCTATAATTCTTTTAATTAATTCTTTTTGAGTTAAATTGTCATCATTCATGTTTTCTGCCTATCATTTTGATATATAATTATTTAAATAATAAATAATAAATATAAAACTTGGTATGTTTTTTGAAGATAATTTGAGATTATTTAAAACAATTGTATAGTTTTTATTTTTATTTTTATTTGAAATATGTTGATTAAATCAAGGTAAGTAAATGCAAGACTGGGATACACGCATAAAAAATCTTAAAACGGACATTCAAATAGCACGTGAAAAATACGTTATTCCTTTTTTAAATGCTAAACCAAAAACACCTCCAGAGACCAAAGAAGTTATTCAAACACCTGACCCAAGTTCAGTTGCTACGGTGGATAGTGAGGAAGTTTTAGGAGAAAAAATTTATGAAAACAAAGATCCAGTTTCATCCTTAGACTTAATAGATAAAACCAATAATGTAGAAAAAAATCAAAATGTTGGTTTAACAGAAGAAATCACAAACAAAATTGATAATGCTTTAGAGACATCTGTTACAGAAACACCCTCAGTAGACATTAGTGAAGCTATTGCATCAGCGGATGAAGCTGAAGAAAAACCCACAGTAGACATTAGTGAAGCTATTGCATCAGCGGATGAAGCTGAAGAAAAACCCACAGTAGACATTAGTGAAGCTATTGCATCAGCGGATGAAGCTGAAGAAAAACCCACAGTAGACATTAGTGAAGCTATTGAATCAGCGGATGAACCTGAAGAAACACCCACAGTAGATATTAACAAAGCTCTTAAAAAAGAAGACCATCCAAAAGCTGAAGAAGAAAACCTTGAAGGCAAAGCTAAAAAAACTGAACTTGAATTGCTTGAAGAAAGAGATGAGAACGAACTTACAGAAGAAGAAGAAGATAGAATGTATGAATTGAGACGATTAAGAGCTCAAAAAAATATGAACAATGAAGTTAGAGAAGCTGAAGAAGCTGAACTTAAAAAAGCAGACAAAGAAATCGCTCACTTAAAAACACTTCTAAAACCAAAGCCTAAGAAATTACCTAAAGGTTACATTGAGTAGTTTACAGTTTAATTAAGCTTAATTACTTTTATCAATTTATTTGATTAATTAGGATAAGAATTATGCGTGAGCTATTTCAAGTATGGCAAAATACTATATCTAAAGAAACAATTTCCAAAATTTTAAATATTGCAAATAAAAGACCACTATATAAAGCATCGATTTTTTCTTCATACGAGCCCATGCAAAATATAAGACAGAGTAAAATATGCTGGCTATCAGACAAATGGATTAAAGCACTATTATGGGAATATGTTTTAAAAGCAAATAACGTTTTCCAAATTGATATTGAAAATAATTCAGAAGTTCAATTTGTAGAATATAAACATAACGAAAATGGACACTATGATTGGCATCATGATGTAAATTGGAATGGTCAAGAGGGTATTGACAGAAAATTGTCTATCACAATACAATTGAGTAATAGTGATGATTATGTTGGCGGAAATTTTGAATTTGATGAAATCAAAACCAACTTAGATTTCAGACCACAAGGTACCATAATAATATTTCCATCATACCTTAGACATAGGGTTTCACCAGTTACTCTCGGAACAAGACGTTCTTTAGTAGCGTGGTATTATGGTCCTAAATGGAGGTAATTATTTTTTACCGTTTAAGCTTTCGCCATTTCCAAGGAGCTATAAATTTACCAGTCCACATACCCCTTTTTTTTTCTTCAGCTTCCTTTTCCTCGTCAATATAATCCATCGAGTATTTTCTATATGCTAAAGCCCAACCATTTTTTACCATTAGAGAATTAATGTTTACTCCGTTGACATAACAAATTGAAATTGATCTACGGTATCTATCGGTTGACTTTTTAATACAGAATAATTGACCAGAACTTATAATTTTTTTTAATTCATTAGTAGCAACCATACCACAAAGGTATGATAAACCATTTTTATCTTTACACTTTTGTTTTTTTTCTGGAGTGTCAATTCCATAGAGCCTTATTTTTTCAGAATCTAAAATGATAGTGTCGCCATCAATTATTCTTAGAGAATTATCCAAGCTTTTACTATTTGCTAAGTTAAAACTCATAAAATAAATAAATATTATAACAATATAATTTATTGATTTAATCATTACAATTTTCCAATAACTACTTAATTACTCATGCATAGTTTTTATTCATCAATTTTATTGGTTTCCAATGAGATGGTGGAAGTCCCACTTTTTCTGATTTAAATGTAGCAACCTGGTCACCAAGTAAACACCCAAGAAATACAGTTTTTAAGTCTAGTCCTCCAAAAGCTATACTTGAAATATTCCTAAGTTTATGACTTACAATATTATCAAGATGTTTCCTTTCTAACATTTCTTTTTTATAAGCATCTTCAACATAAGATACGTGATCAAAATCACTGTCATCAATAATAGTTTCTTTATGGCCATTTTGGTTTACGTGGATTAATTTATTACTAACAATGCATGTAACCCAGACACCACCATCTTCATCAAAAGCTAGGCCATCAGGAAATTCTCCAATTCCAAATTCAGTGACTATTGTTTTATTTATTAAGTTACCGTTAGGTAAAACTTCAAATTTAGATAAGCGTCGAGAAAATGTTTCGTTTACAAATAGATCCCCAGTTATGGGGTGAATAAGACATTCGTTAGTAAAACCTAAATGATCAGCCACAATTCTAGGACCGTTTTGATCAATTAAAATAATAAATCCATCATTAAAATTTGGTTTACAAGATAAAATTCTAGGAATAAGTCGAGTGCTTACTGTAATCCAAATTCTACCAATATTATCAATGTGGACATAATTTGTTGGTGGAAGCGGGTTCCCATTTATTTCAAGAAGAATTGGCGAAAGGTTGCCCTGATTATCTAATTTGAAAACACCACCCTTATCATCTCCTAGATGAGTTATTAACCATCCTTTATCTGGATGAAGGGCTATTCCATTTGGCTTGGGTTTAAAATCACCGTTTGCTATAATTGTTTTTTGATACCCATCAGGAAAAATTAAAGTCACTCCTCCACGCCAGTCAGCTATATGCAATGTTTGTTGTTTATCAACCAAAACACACTCTGGTCTTGATAAACCTTTACCAATAAAACTAATTTCATTTAAATCTATTGACTTATTAATCATTATTCATTCTAGTTCCAGCTAAAGCACTAATCGTGCCTGATACAGGTATCATTGAACGAATTTGGAGTCTCCAAATATTTCTTCTTAAAGTAGAAATCCATATTCCTCTAGCCGTACCATAACTTTTTTTGTCTCGAGTTCGTCTATTAAATTCAACAAGGCATTGTATTGTCTTATCAGTCTTATTTATTATTTCACATTTATCTAAGGTTGAATAATGCCAATATTCATCATTTATCATTTGATCAAATTGTATTTTTAAAGATTTCCAAAAATCTTCTCCAGTTTCATATATTACAGGTTCATTTCCATTTGAATGAACATAATGAGGAAAATGAAGGTTATTTATAATTTTATTCTTTTCTACACTGTTAAATGCATCAACAAAATCATATAGGGCTTTAACTCCTTTATGTTGATTATTCATTACTATCCTTTTAAAGTTATAAAATATTAGTTAATATATTTAATATACGTCTTTTTATTCTACCTTCTTAAAGGTGTCTCAATAGTTATTTTTTGTTTTTTTATTTCCTCTCTTATAAAAATAAAAATACCTGCGCCTACTACCAATATTATGCCTACAAACGTTCTTAAAGTAGGTATATCGTTAAAAATAAGATATCCAATAATTACTGACCAGATTATTAGTGAGTATTCAAATATTGAAGTCATCGAGGTAGAGTAAGAAGTGTAAGCTTTAAATATACAAGTGAAAGCCACAGATGCCAAAATACCCATTGCTATAATATATTTCCATGTAAAAATAGGATTAAAAAACCAATCTCGAAAAATAAATTGCATCGTCGGATCATCAAATTTATTAAATTGTCCAGAGCCAGACAATAAGAACATAGTTAAACAAATTATAATTGTAATAATGTAAAAATAAAAAAGTTGGGTATGAACATTATCTTTATCAGCAGTCTTTTTTGATATAGTCATTGATGAAGCATAAAATAAAGCGCAAACCACAGGTAATAACTTTTTTAAGTCAAAATCTCTAAAGTCAGGATTTAAAATTACAAATATACCAATAAAACCAAATAATATAGCCAACCATCTTCTTATACCTATATCTTCTTTTAAAAATAATTTAGCTAGTATGGACATAAAAAGAGGTGTTGAAAAATATAAAGCTGTTGCGACTGCTAGTGACATATAGGTCAAAGAAATGAAATAAAAACTAAAAGCTAAAAAATGCAAAATAACTCTTACAATTGATAAAATAGGATAACCAGTTTTAAATATAATTTTTTGATTTGTTAATAATAAATATAAAGCGGATAATATTGCAGCTATAAATGTCCTTCCAAAATAAATTTCATATAATGCTGCTTCTTTAAAAATAAATTTAATTATTGCATCGTGCACTGAAAAAGTTGCCATTGCAATAAGGACTAATATGATACCTTTTGAGTTGTTAATTGTATTCATAAGAAACATACCCAAATAACAACAAGCTTTTTGACATATATATAAAACGTAACATAAACTCCTGTTTAAAGTTGCCAATCAATAGGTTGAATATTATTTTTTTTTAGATATTGGTTTGTTTTTGAAAAAGGTTTTGATCCAAAAAAACCATTGTGAACTGAAAAAGGTGAAGGATGGACACTTTCTATAACTAAGTGACGGTCTCTGTCTAAAAAACTTCCTTTTTCTTGGGCCTTTTTCCCCCACAATATGAACACAATATTATGTTTTTTTTCGTTAATAATTTTTAACACTTTGTTAGTAAACTTTTCCCATCCCTTATCTTGATGAGAACCGGGCATACCTTTCTCAACTGTTAAACTGCTATTAAGCATTAATACACCTTGCTTAGCCCAATACTCCAGATTTCCATTTTGAGGTGAAGTTAATCTCAAATCTGTAAACAACTCTTTAAAAATATTTTGAAGTGAGGGTGGTATCTTTATAAATTCTTCAACTGAAAAACTCAATCCATTAGCTTGACCTTCTCCATGATATGGATCTTGACCTACTATAACGACTTTAACTTTATCTAAAGGAGTTAGATTAAAAGCATTAAAAACTTTATTCATAGGAGGAAATATTTTTTTTTTCAACAGAAGTTGTTTTTTTAAAAACACGCGAAGATCAGACATGTATGGAGAATTAAACTCATCCATAAGTTCTATTTTCCAACTTTCGTCAATATTAACATTAGCCATAAAAAATCAATAGCCTTATTTCCAAAATAATGAAATACAATTTATGTTAAAATTAATTTTTTATTCTTATATTATCTAATATGCCAATCTTCATTTAGTGGTCTTGCACTATTTAGCTCCCCATATCCAGCACCTGTTGTCCCTCCAGGATTAGCTCCAAAATATCGAGGATCTTTTGGTTCATTTTTTGGTTGGAAACGTATATCACAAGTTAAGCGAATTTTATTATCCTTAGAGTGATTTTCAAGTGTTCCATGAACAGTGTACATTCCAAATATCAGTGCATCGCCAGGGTTAAATTCAGCTGTAAGAATTTTAGTATTTCTTTTTTTTGCAAAATCAACAGGATGTGTATCTATAGTAGCCTTTTTATTTTTGTGTTTATCAACATCATAGTCATTATACTTTTCTTTGATATCAATAAATTTATGAGAGTCTTTAATTATAAATAATGGTCCTCTATCGATACTAACTTTAGTAAAAACGAGCCAACATGTTAAAACTTTATGAGTTTTGCGCGTAAAAAAGCCAGCGTCGCAATGCATATGAGTAAATTTACCTCCTGCAACAGCCCTTAAAAATATAAAATCAAAACCTACAGACGGAGTTTTAAAAATTCTTGTAAATATATTCTCCAATTTTTTTCCATTAGTAACCCTTCTTAGTGATTTAATATTACTTATGTTTTTCCAAAAATCCCCTCTATTATTGAACAATTTATCTCTATTTGAAATGCCTGAAGCTATTCCTTCATTGAATGGATTTGTGAGTTCATCAACCTCATTTAATTTTTTAAAGATATCTTCTCGAGCTTGTTTAATTCTTTTCTTGTCAATAACATTTCTTAAAAAAATGTATCCATCTTTTTCTAAAGCAGATTTGAGGTCTATATTGTTGAATTTATTCAAATCAGTTTCAAGGAGATTTCCTAAAAGAGAGGTTGGTACCTTTATTCCATCTATTAATGCGTCCATATGTAGCCCTCAAAAACCTTACTTAACAAATAATGAATGAATAAATTGGTAAATCAAACTAAAATATCTTGAGTAAAGTGAATTACAAAGGTTAAAATTACGAAAAATCAAAATGAAGAGAAAATCACGTGATCATCACCTCCATAAAAACAAAATTAACTTCAGTGCCTTTTGTAGATCCTCCAAAAACAGGATTTTTAACTCTAGAAAAAATAGATTTATTAATTGTTCAAGTTGAAACAAAAGATGGTGTAATTGGTACTGGGCATCTTCATCCATTGGCAGGAGGATTGAAAACCTTGGAGATGTGTATCAATGAAATGTTAAAGCCGTTGCTAATAGGGGAAAAAATAGAAAATATTTCGTCATTGTGGGATAAGATGTGGAAAGCTACATTTATACAAGGACGGATGGGTATATCTGTTATGGCAATGTCGGCTATAGATATTGCCCTTTGGGATTGTTATGGCAGGTCAAAACAATTGCCTTTATGGAAAATTTGGAAGGGAAAAGATGACCCTCTTCCTATTTATGGTTCTGGTTGTTACCGAGGTTTAGGGCATGATGGTATGATTGAAAAAGCTCAAAATTATATTAGTATGGGGTTTAAGTCTATCAAAATGCAAGTTGCTCACTGCTTTACAAATAGCGAAGATATTCAGAATGTAAGAGACATGAGAAGCGCAATAGGAAGTAATATTGGATTAATGATTGATGTAAACCAAGGATGGTCCATTAAAGAAACTATAGATGTATGTAAAAAAATTGAAAAGTATAGACCTGAATGGCTTGAAGAGCCTGTAATGGCTGATGATTTTGAGGGTTATGAAGAAATTTGTAAGTCAACTGAGATACCAATAGTGACAGGAGAAAATAATTTTACACACCACGACTTACTTCCTTTCATTAAGAGTAAAAAAATATCTGTTTTACAACCCGATATAATGAGAGGTGGATATACTAATTTATTATATACTTGCAATTTAGCTAAAAAATATGGAATTAGAATAGCACCTCATATGTTTCCTGAACTATCTATACATATTGTAGCCTCAATAGAGAACCCTTCGTGGTTAGAATACATGGGATGGTATGATCATCTCTGGAAAGAGCCATTGTTACCTGAAAATGGAATGTTAAAACCAACTAATAGGCCTGGCCATGGTATGGATTTCAAACCAGAAATTTGTACTTTTTAAATTCTTTCACACTAATATATCGTGTTATTTTAATTTTTATTAATATATAATAGTTTTAGAAAATAAATAAATTCAGATGAGGATTATATGAAGTTTAAAATTACAAGATCAAAAGAAAATAATTTTGAATCGGGATTAAGAGGGTTTTTTGCTTATAAAAACTTAGGAATAGAAGAAGCAACTTCTGGTGGTTTTGGTGCTAATGTAATTAGGGCGATTGTAGGAAAGAACGCTATTGGTGAGTGGCATTATCATAAGCTGAATTTTCAAATGGTTTACATTTTAAAGGGTTCTGTCGAATTTGAATATAAAGGAGAAGGGACTTTTACATTAAATGAGGGAGATGTTGTTTACCAGCCACCTGAAATTCATCATAGGGAAATTAAACATTCAGATGATCTTGAGTTAATAGAAATAACAAGTCCCGCTGAATTTGAAACAGTGTCTTTAAATAAAGATTAAATTTTAAATGAACTGGAAATTATCAAGAATTTCAATACCAGTTTTTGATTTAGAAAAATCGAAAAAATTTTACAACTTTTTATTAAACGATAAACCTAGCAATAACAAAAATTTAGATAAAGATGAAGAATGTTTTGTTTTTGGAGGAGATATAGAATTACGTTTATACAAGTTAAAAAATGAACTAGGCAAACATAATATTTTACAAAGTAGGAGAACTTTTCCAACAATAGCTCTAAATGAATTAGATCTAATCATTAAAAACTTAGATAAAAATAATATTAATTATTCATTTAATAAATCAAGGCATTCCATAATGCTACAAGAACCTGGGCTTAATTATATTGAATTGATTGAAAAAGACCAATCAACACAATTACCTCAAAAAAATTTTAATTATATATGGAATTTTCATCATATAAATCTTGAATGTTACGATGTTAGATTATCCGTAAATTTCCTCAATAAAAATTTCAAAATGAAAGAGGGCGAGTGGTTAGCTCCATCCGAGCTTGGAGATGTAAATATTAACCCAAATCAATTAGCAATTTTTAATTTAGATAACAATCATTCTGGAATACATATAAATAAAGCAGACTTTTTATTTAGCTGGAGAAACAAATTCATTCATAATCCAACCATTGGTGGACACCCAGCTTTCAATATTAAAGATATTAATCTACTCCTAACAAAACTTGAAAAGTTTGAAATACCATTTACAGATGCTAAAGTTTATGCAATGCCAGATATTCATCAAGTTTATTTATTTGATCCCAATGCAAATATAATTGAGATAAATCAAAATATTAAACGAAACTAATTTAAAATATTACTATCGATTTAGTTAACTATATTTAAATTAAAATATTGAAGAAATTTAGTTAAGTTTTATTGGAGCTTTGATCAGCTAAGTTTGTAACCATTTTGTATAAAACTGCTGTACCTTTTGATATATCAGAAGCTTCTGCGTATTCTTCTGGACAGTGACTAAACCCATTTTTGCAGGGTATAAATATCATCCCTGCAGGTGCTACTCTTGATAGTTGAGCAGTATCATGGCCTGCCCCACTCTCCATAATATTATTTGAGAGACCAAGAGAATCTGCTGTATTTTTAAATAGATAAATTAAACTTTTATCCATTTCCACAAATGGTGCAAAGGCAATATTTTTAATATCGGTTTTACAAGATGATTTTTTATTTAATAATAAAATTTCTTTTTCTAAAATGTTTAAAAACTCCTCTCTAGCAATTTGACTTGTTGCCCTTAGATCAAGTGTCATTTCAACTAATCCTGGAATTATGGCTGCTGAATTAGGGTAAACATTTAATTTACCGATTGTAGCTACAAAATGTTGATTACTCTTTTCAGATAATTTTAAAGCTAATTTGTTTACAAATGAAATAATTTCAGAAGCAGTTACTAAAGCGTCACTTCTTTGGTTCATTAAATTTGTACCGCTATGGCCGGCTTGGCCTTTAACATTTATACTAAATCTAGAAATGCCAGGTATTGACCTAACAATTCCTATATCTATTTTTCTTTCCTCTAAAACTTTACCTTGTTCAATATGAAGTTCTAAACAAGCTAAAATATTTTTTGTTACGGCAAGGGGTTTGTTTAAAAGCTCTGAATTTCCTCCAATTTTGTCAATTTCTTCTTTCAAAACTAAACCTGATTTGTTTTTTCTAGATAAAATTTCTTTGTTAAGAACTCCTGCTATTCCTCTACTCCCAATACACGAAGTTCCCCAGTCATTTAATTCTTCACCAAGGTAGTCATACACTGCAAGATTAAAGGGTAAGTTGATGTCATTTTTATTAATATACTTTGCCACACATAATGCAGCGACAACCCCAGCTATACCATCAAATCTTCCACCTGAAGGCACAGTATCTATATGTGATCCAATAATAACAACCTTATCAGTATCAGTTTTTGAATTTAAAAGTCCTATCAAGTTTCCAGCTTCATCTGTAGACACTTTCAAACCAAGTTTCTGATATTCATTTTTTAACCAAGATCTTGCTTCATAAAACTTTTCACTAAAGACAATTCTTGTATATGGATTGTCTTGATCAGTCATCTTTTCTAAAGCATCAATTTTTTGTTTTATGAATGATGTGTACAATTGATCATTATAAATCATTAAATACTAATCCTGAAATTATTATTTTAAAATAATAACTTGGCAAAAATTATCTTCAATATAAATTATATAAACATATATAATCTAAAAATTCGATTTGATTTATTCAATGTATTATTATATTTCAAAAAATAAATTTAATAATTTAAGTTAAAGAACAATATTAAAAATGTTTTATAAAACTAAAGCCTATCTTGTTCACGTCTTAACTGGACTAGGAATTTTTCTAAGTTTTTTTTCAATAATATCAATTTTAAGTGAAAATTTACTTTTTGCTCTAATATTTCTTCTGGTTGCTCTATTTATTGATATAGTAGATGGTAGCCTTGCAAGACAATTTGAAGTTAAGAAACATATCCCTAATTTAGATGGCAGAATGTTAGATAGTATAATTGATTTTATAAATTTTGTATTTATTCCATGCATAATTCTATATAAATTTAATTATTTACCTGAGCCATTTAATATTATACTACCATTATTAATTTTAGGTATCTCAATTTATTCTTTTTCAAGTATTAAAGTGTACACAAAAGAACATTTATATGTTGGTTTTCCCTCGATTTGGAATGTTTTAGTTATTTACCTCACTATATTAGGTTTAAGTAATATGGAAAATTTATATTTATTAGTTTTTTTCCTTATTTTAAAAATTATGCCAATAAAAGTGCTTCATCCTATGAGATATGAAAAT
>CABXSI010000014.1 GCA_902514865.1 uncultured SAR116 cluster alpha proteobacterium | reverse complement strand
TAACAAAAATATTGATCAAGCAATCAAACTAGCGATTGATAATATAGATAATTATATTCGTCCAATTTCAGATCTAAGAGGAACTTCCTTATATAGAAGAACCTCTTTTAAGGGACTATTTAAAAGACTAAAACAGTGCCTAGAAGATGACATAAAAACTATGACAGTTATGGAATTTTAGATATGAATAAAATAGCTATCCATGATTCATCAATAAGGCATACAACTGGTCAGGCAATTTACATTGATGATATTCCGGATCAAGAAAATCTTCTTCATGGTGCACTAGTTTTGTCAAAATGCGCATATGGTAAAATAAAAAAAATTGATTTTAGTCGATTAAAAAATTTAACTTTTTATACAAAAACTGTAACAGCAAAAAATATTCCAGGTGAAAATGAAATAGGCCCAATTAAAAATGGTGAACCTATACTTGCTGATGATATTATAACGTATTACGGACAACCCGTTGCAGTTGTTTTGGCTAAAACATTCCAAGAAGCTCAATATGCAAGTGATTTGGTAAAAATTGAAATAGATCATCTAGATGATCCAATACTTACCTTAGACGATGCATATAGTAAAAATTCTTTTCATGATGATCCAATTATATTGGAAAAAGGCTCCGTTGAAAAAGAAATGAAGAACTCTAAGTTCAAAAAAACTGGTCAATTTGAAATTGGTGGTCAAGATCATTTTTACTTAGAAACCCATGTAGCGATCACTTTTCCAGGAGAAAATGATGAATACATTGTTTGGTCAAGCACCCAGCATCCTACAGAAGTTCAACATGGAGTAAGTAAAGTTTTAAATATTCCATCAGCTAAAATAGACAGTAAAGTTAGAAGGTTAGGTGGTGGGTTTGGAGGTAAAGAGAGTCAAGCAACTATTTTTGCAGGAATATCAGCTTTATGTGCTTTCATTACTCAGCAACCTGTAAAAATACGTCTCAACAGGCATAATGATATGACAGCTTCAGGGAAGAGACATAATTTTAAAGTCTATTTCACTGCAGGTTTTTCAAGTAATGCTAAAATCAATGCACTTGATATTACGTTGTTAAGTAACGGGGGAAATGTACTAGATCTTTCTGGTCCAGTGATGACAAGAGCTTTAACACATTTAGATAATTGTTATTTTATTAAGTCTATAAAAGCTATTGGATATATTTGTAAAACAAACACCGTCTCTAATACCGCCTTTAGAGGTTTTGGTGGTCCACAAGGTATGTTGGTAATTGAAAATATACTTTTTAATATATCTCAGTTTTTAAATAAATCTTTAGATCATGTTAGACAAGTTAATTATTATTCTAAGTCTAACGGACTAATTACTCCTTATGGTCAAATAGTTTCTAAACCAAGAATTGAATGGATTTTAGATGAAACTTATAAATTAAGTGATTACAAAAAAAGATTGAAACAAATTGAAACCTTCAATTCTACCCAACAAAAAAATCGATTGCCGTTTAGAAAAGGGCTTGCTCTTATGCCTGCAAAATTCGGTATTTCGTTTAACAAACCATCTTTCAATCAGGCTGGTGCTCTAATACATGTTTATACTGATGGATCTATAAGATTAAATCATGGAGGTACAGAAATGGGGCAAGGTTTGTTTGTCAAAGTAGCTCAAGTAGTTTCAGAGTGTTTTAAAGTACCTTTAGATCAGATACATATAACTTCAACTAATACAGCCGAAGTCCCCAACACATCTGCAACAGCTGCATCTTCGGGCTCTGATTTAAATGGAATGGCTGCATGGAACGCAGCCTCTACAATAAAAAAAAGAATGATTGAGCATGCCTCTCAATTATTTAAAAAACCTAAGTCAAAGATTATCTTTGAACAAGGTAGGATACTAGCAGGTAACAAAAGTCTATCATTTACAGAGTTAGCCTTTTCATGTTGGGAAAATAGAATTTCACTTTCCTCCACAGGTTTTTACAAAACTCCTAAAATACATTGGGATCAAGGAAGATTAAAAGGACGTCCTTACTTTTATTTTACATGGGGAGCAGCTGTTTCTGAAGCATTAATTGACATAAACACTGGTGAAAACCGAATTTTGAGAGCAGATATTGTTCAAGATTGTGGAAAATCATTAAATGAAAATATTGATATTGGACAAATTGAAGGTGGTTTTGTACAGGGATTAGGTTGGCTCACTTGTGAAGAACTTCATTTTTCTCAAGATGGAAAATTATTAACTACCGGACCATCGACATATAAATTACCTGGAAGTAGAGATATTCCTCCTATATTTAATGTCAAATTATTAGAAAATGCAGATAATGACGAAAAAACTATTTTTAGATCTAAAGCTGTTGGTGAGCCACCATTGCTTCTAGCTATTTCTCACTTTCTAGCTTTAAAAGAAGCTATCAAAGCAGCATCAAAAGACTCAAAGCCAGAATTCCTAAATTCTCCAGCAACACCTTCAGAAATTCTAAAAGCTATTTATGCTTAAAATTTATCTGGTATATATTTAAGTTTTATTATGAAGTAGTTTTTCAAGATTAATATAAATTGTAAAATGTATCTAAATTTTGTTAAGCTACTATGCCCAATTATTTACTGAGAATTATTCTAGCCTATGTCAAATATACTAATCAAAAAAGCAAAAATTATTGCAACTATGGATGACAATAAACGGGAAATTGTCAATCAATCTATATATTGTGAAAATGGAAAAGTTGTTGAAATTGGAGAATGTTTAAACCCTAATTATGACAAACGAATAACAATCAATGCATCTGAAATGGTTGTAATTCCTGGTTTAGTTAATACTCATCATCATCTATTTCAAAATTTGACACGGTGTTATCCGAAAGCCCAAAACGAATCTTTGTTTGGATGGTTAACTAGCTTATATCCTATTTGGAATAAAATTGGCCCTTCAGACATATACATATCGTCATTAATTGGTTTATCAGAAATGGTCTTAAGTGGTTGTACTACTTCAAGTGACCATTTGTATCTTTTTCCTAATGGATCAAAACTTGAAGATCAGATTGAGGCAGCTAAAGATGTTGGTTGTAGATTTCACGCAACAAGAGGATCAATGAGTATTGGAGAGAGTAAAGGTGGTTTACCACCAGATTCACTTACTGAAAATGAAGATTCTATTTTGAAAGATTGTCAAAGAGTAATTGAAAAATTTCACGATAGCTCTGATTTCGCGATGTTGAAAATAGCTTTGGCTCCTTGTTCTCCATTTAGTGTAAGTCAAGATTTAATGAAAGAAACGGCAAGTTTAGCAAGAGAATATTCAGTAGGTATGCACACTCATTTAGCAGAAAATATAGAAGATATTG
This sequence comes from uncultured SAR116 cluster alpha proteobacterium, assembly GCA_902514865.1. Taxonomy (GTDB): domain Bacteria; phylum Pseudomonadota; class Alphaproteobacteria; order Puniceispirillales; family Marisalimonadaceae; genus Marisalimonas. The sequence continues at coordinate 21,663 of CABXSI010000014.1, read as the reverse complement.
TGTACACTGAAGAAAAATTTGGAATGAGGCCTGGACAATATATTGAAGAATTAGGTTGGGTTGGAAACGATGTTTGGCATGCACACTGTGTCCAATTAAATGAAAAAGAAATAGATTTATTCTCAAAAACGCGTACGGGGATTGCTCATTGTCCTTGTTCTAATATGCGATTAGCTAGTGGGATAGCACCTATACGAAGATGTATTGATGAAGGTGTTAATGTTGGGTTAGGCGTTGATGGTTCGAGTTCAAACGATAGTGGAAATCTTTTAAATGAAGCCCGACAAGCAATGCTTTTACAAAGAGTTAACTTGGGTGCAAACAAATTTTCACCAAGAGAAGCTTTGTATACTGCAACTCGGGGTGGTGCTAATGTTTTGAATAGAAATGATATTGGCCAAATTTCGGAAGGCAAGGCAGCTGACTTTGCAATATATGACTTAAATAGTATTGCACTTTCTGGAACCTGGAGTGACCCTTTAGCAGCTCTAGTTTTATGTTCACCAATGCAAACAGCTTACACAATATGTAATGGTAAAGTTATATCTGAAAACGGTAATCTAAATAATATTGATATTGGTTTGTTTTTAGAAAAACACAAAGAGGCATCAAAAAAATTATTAGAAATTTAAATTTTTATAATCCTAATTTCATTCTGTTTAAAATAATATTCTTTTAGATTAGTTGAAGATATTTCTTTATCTTTGATTCTATCAATAATCCAGAAATCTTGTTTCTTTTTTACTAATAGTGGGTGGTGCCATACGTTTGCTTTGTAGGTTATACCAACACTTCCATCTACGTTAAAACATCTTAAAGTATCTAAATCAGGCAACTCATTTTTTTCCATAGATACAACTATTAACCAATCATGGTTTTGGATTGGCAAAAAACTTTGTGAAGCAATGGGGTGTTTTTCCATTATCTTAATTTGAATAGGAAATTCTCTTGGAGATCCTGAAAAAATTGATATCGCAGGTATTCCATTTTGATCTGATAATTTTAATTCTGAAATATTATGATGCCTGATAGTTGTTCCTTGATTAATACATAATTTACTTAAAGAAAAACTTTTATTTATTATATCGCCAAATGGTAAAAAATTTTCTTTATTTAATTTTTCAATCTGGAGGTTGTCAATCATTTAATATTATTCCAAATATTCTAAGTCGAGAAACGCCACCATCTGGATAAATATTTAGCCTAATATGTGTTGCTTCTTTTTGTGGATTTAAACCAAGACTAAATTTATGAACGTTATCAGCCTTTAATTTAGTTTGATCTAAAATTAAATCCCATTTTTCAGAGTCTTTGATTATATTTTCATTACTACTAACTACTTCAGAAACTGAAGCTGCTTGTATCGATGCTTTATCTGGAAAGTTACCTCTGAAATGGGCTGTGTCTATTTCAATTTCTTTAATCATAGCTTTTTTTGCTAACTTAATAATAATCCAATCATTGCCTGGCTCTCTTCTACGTCTTGTTTCCCAGCCGTCTCCCATAGTTTTACCTCTCCCTTCTGAAAGAAGAGCAGAAACATCTCCATAATGGGCGTTATTGAAAGCAACAATTGATCCACCTAGATTTAGAGAAGATAATTCAATTAACTCGTTATTTTTAAACTTGCCCCAATCATATTTTACTTCACCAAATAGTCTTAATCTTGCAACACCTCCATCAGGAAAAATTTGCAACCTTATATAATTAACAGTTTTGTTAGATTTGATATCAAAATTATTTTTTTTATCACCTATTAAGGAAGTCTTTGTTTTTAATAAAATCCAATCATCATCATCATTTGGAATTTCTGAACTGTAACAACCTTCTAAAGAAAAAAATGGAGGAAAATTTCCAGTAAAATAACTAGTATCTAGTTCAATAGCTGATATTACGCCAGGGGAGCCAAGTTTTATTATAACCCAGTCATTCCCACCATCCCTTCTTCTTTTACTTTCCCATCCATCCATCCACTTTCCGTGTTCATCAAATTTATCTTCAATAAAGACTGGCTCCTTATCACTAAGCATGCGGATCGCTTCACCAAAAAATTCGTCAGAAACACTTAAAATGTTAGTTCCCATTTTAGGGGATGCTAAATTCACTAAAGTTTGAGAATTATTTTTGTCAGTCATAATACTTTCCTTTTAAAGAATACTATAGAGAAGAAAATCCCCTAGAAATGTATTGCCCAAGATTATTTTGTTTTAAAAATTTATTTTTTTCGTAAATTTTTTGACCTCTAAGCCAAGTTTGTATTGGCCAACCTCTAACTTCTATTCCCTCAAATGGGGTATAATCTGAGCCATGATGCAAATCAGATTGCCTGATAGTATCTATTTTATTCGGATCCCAAATAGTTAAATCAGCGTCTGATCCAATTTTAATTGAACCCTTTTGTGGATGTAAGCCATACATTTTTGCTGGGTTTGTAGAAGTTAACTCTACAAATCTCTCAAGAGAAATTCTTTTCTTGCTTACACCTTCTGAAAATAATATTGGAAGTCTAGTTTCTACTCCTGGTATACCATTGGGAACCCATTTAAAAGACGTCCTTGCACCAGGTCTGTCTTTACCTTTTTTATCTTTAAATTTGAATGGACAATGATCAGAAGAAAAAATATCAAAGGTGCCGTCAATTATACCTTCCCAAATAGCTTCTTGACTTTCCAAGTCTCTTGGAGGAGGGGAACAAACGTATTTAGCGCCCTCAAAATCCATGTTTAGTCCTTTCATATCATCTTCAGTTAAACAGATATATTGAGGACATGTTTCAGAAAAAACTCTAATACCTTTATCTTTGGCCCACTTAATCTGCGACAGAGCTTCATTACCTGAAACATGAACTATTACAATTGGTATATCTACTATTTGTGCATGACTAATAGCTCTATGCGTTGCTTCTCTTTCAACGATTTGTGGTCTTGATATACCGTGAAAATAGGGAGCAACTTTACCTTCTTCTTCTAATTTTTTAGTAAGATATCTTATAGCATCATAGCCTTCTGCGTGAACCATTACCAAAGTTTTTTCTTTTTTAGCTACTTCAAAAACTTTCAATAATTCTTCATCATTTAACACTAGATCGTCATATGTCATAAAGACTTTAAATGACGTATAACCATCCCTAGCTAGAGCCGGGAGTTCTTGTCCTAAAACTTGGGGGGAAGGATCACTGATTATTAAATGAAAAGAAGTATCAATATACAAATTATCTTTGGCTTTTTTATGATAGTTTTCAACACACTCTCGAAGAGATTGCCCTTTTTCTTGCATTGCAAACGGTAAAACTGTTGTATTTCCTCCTGCAGCTGCAGACATTGTCGCGGATTGAAAATTATCAGCCATTTCAACATCTGGTCCTGATGGTTGATCTATATGAACGTGGGCATCAACACCTCCTGGAAGGATTAGCAAATCTGTTGTATCTTCTATTACTTCTGCATTATCACTTAAATCACCTATTGCAGAAATTTGTCCATCACTAATGCCGAGGTCACAATTTTCTACACCACTTTCTGTTACTATTTTTCCATTTTTAAAAATAAGGTCAAGTTTTTCCATGTATATTTCCTCGTTATTTAAGCTCGTCTTTTAAATTATTTATTGCAATGTAAAGTTTTTGAATTTCAGCTCTTTCGTGATCTTCAATAAATGACAAATTACCTGGTGGCATTGCAAAAGATAATACGGATTGAGAATAAATATTATCAATATTATCCACTATGTCTTTTTTTGTTTCCAATCTGATTAATTTTGGAGCATTCGCCATGTTTTCCCAAAGAGGTTCTCTTGCGTGGCACATCGCACATTTGGATACTATTATCTCTTGAGCATTAGCTAAAATTGGTTTTGGTATTTTATTAATTAAAGTTGCGTTACCTTTCATTTCACTTAGTTCAGGTTTTCCGGAATAAGAAATATAAATTGTAAGCAATGTAAAAATAGTAACTGGTATAGCCACCCAATATGGTGGTTTAGATCCAGTGTGTTTGACATTAAAAAAATGTCTTATTAAAGCACCTATGATTAAAATTATTGGAATAATAATCCAAGAATATTTAGTAGCATATATCAACGGATAATGATTTGAAATCATAATAAAAATCACTGGAAGTGTTAAATAATTATTATGAAGCGATCTTTGCTTAGCTATTATTCCATGTTTAGGGTCAGGTGTTTCATTTGCGATCAAACTAGCTACAACTTTTTTCTGTCCAGGAATAATAACCATCAGAACATTTGCTACCATAATTGTTCCTAAAATAGTTCCTATCTGCATAAAAGCACCCCGATAGCTAAATATTTCAGAGTAAACCCAAGACATGGCAGTAATCAGAATAAATATTGAACCAATAAGAGTATAGACATTTGTTTTTAATGAAATTCTGCATATAATATCATAAATCAACCAACCAAATATAATTCCTAAGATAGACATAATTACTGCTTCATATTTTTCAAAATCATACTTTATTATGTCAATCATATATAATTCTGCTCCAGCGTAGTATATCAACGCCAATAAAGCGAAACCTGATACCCAAGTCGCATAAGCTTCCCATTTAAACCAAGTTAATTCAGAAGGAAGTTTGGACGGGGCAACTAAATATTTTACTAAATGATAAAAACCACCACCATGTACCTGCCATGCTTCCCCGTGAGATTTATCTGGAAGATTTTTGCCTTGTTTTAAACTTAAATCAAGAGCTATAAAATAGAAACTAGACCCTATCCAAGCGATACCAGCTATCACATGGAACCATCTTAAGATGAGCTCGATCCACTCTTCGAAAAGAAATATCACCTAATCAACTCCCCCTGTAAGTACTGTAACCGAAGGGAGACAATAACAAAGGAACATGGTAATGCTCAACTCTACTATTTACAGAAAATCTAATAGGAATCTGATCTAAGAAAATATTTTTTAAATTGTTATTTTGTTTTTTCAAATAGTCACCAGCATAAAATAATAGCTCATAAGTTATTTCTTCTAAATTTTCTGCTGAAATTAATGGTTCATCAATTCTACCGTCGTTGTTGGTGATAAAAGTGTCTATTAACTCTTTTTGCTCATTAATAATTTTATATAATTCAATCTTCAAATTAACTGCAGGTCTACCCTTACTAGTATCTAAAACGTGTGTAGTTAAACCAGCCATACATTTCTCTATTCAAGTTTGTGTTAAATATGCTTAAATATTTATGTACTCAATAATATCAGGTAAAACTATGTCCGACAAATATTTTACATTTATTTCTAAAAAAATCGGTAGTAAGAAATTTGTAAATCTACTTAAAAGTATTTATGAGCATTCCCCTTGGGTTCCAGAAAGACTTTTATCTAAAGAAGGTATTGAAATTAAAACGAAAAGAGAGTTGCATATACAAATGAAACAGATTGTAGATGATGCATCTAAATTAGAAAAGTTAAATCTTATTAGGGCCCATCCAGAATTAGGTAACAAGCTTCAAAAAATAAAAAAATTAACAAAATTTTCTCAAGAAGAACAGAAATCTGTAGGTTTAGATCAATGTACTGAAGAAGAATTTAAAATATTAACAAATCTTAACAAAGAATATAGATCTAAATTTGAATTTCCATTTATAATTGCTGTCAAAGGTTTATCAAAAAATTATATAATAGATAATATGAAAGAAAGAATTAAAAATAGTCAAAAAGAAGAATTTCAGACGGCAATAATTGAAATTCATAAAATAGCTGAACTTCGTATAAATGATTTAGCTATCGATTAGATAATATATTCTATAATTTATTTAATTTTTTCTTTAATTGTAAAACAAAAAAGCATTATTTGATTATGTAACTTTGTTAGATTGGAATTCCAAAATTTCTTTGAGGTTTTGGAACAAACTTCTTAATATTTAATCCAAGTCTAGTTAAATTTTCGATTAGAGCACAAGCTGCAGAAACACCTTCTATAAAAGGTAGATTGAATTTCTTACTTAAATCTTGTGAAAGATTTATTATTCCAGCACTAGTAATTATGATTGCCTCTGGATTATCTTCTAAAATAGTTCTTTCAATTTCATTTTCTAATTTTGTTAAATTTGACTTTGACATTGTCTCCATATCTAAGATTGGAACTTCAATAGACTTTAATGAAACACATTTGTGATCCATATCATATTTAATTAAATTATTTTTTAGGGCCTCATGGGATTGAGATACATTTGTAATAACTGAAAACTTATTAGCTATTATATTGGCAGTATAAAATGAAGCTTCTCCAATACCTATGACTGGTTTTGAAGTAACCTTTCTAATTGTATCAACTCCAATATCTTCAAAAGATACAATTATAAACGCATCTGATGTATTATTATTTTCTATTTGTTTAACCAAACTTGAAATATTTGTTGTTTCTAAATGATGACTGAAATAATCATCTTCTAAATTTTCTTTATTTATATAAATATTAGAATTTTTATTAATTATTTTTGACGCGCATTTTTGGAGCTTTTCATTTGATCTAGTAGTCCCGTAAGGATTTATAATACAAATTTCCATGCTCAAATTTAATTACTCTATTTATTAACTATTTTGGGTTTCTCTAAAATACTTATAGGGGGTAATTCTTTTACAAATCTTTTTATTTCAACTAATGTAGAGTGAGCTGATGGACCTTGTGCAAGCGAAGAAGTTCCTATGTCAGCAGTTAATACATTTGGGTTACCGTGCACACAAAATCCACCATCGTCAACAGGGTCGTACCAGGCACCTACTGGAAGAAAAACGACACCCTTCATAACTTCTTTACTAATTACAACTCCTGCAAGACACTTACCTCTTTTATTAAATATTTCTACAATATCTCCATCCATTAATTTTCTCGTGAGAGCATCATGTGGATGAATCTTCACAGGCTCTCTACCAGATATTTTATTTCTTTGACTTTCAGATCCATTATCAAGTTGACTATGTAACCTATTATGTGGTTGACCTGATATAAGTTGAAGAGGGTAATGTCTAGTTAAAGATGAACCTAGCCACTCTTCCTGTTCCAACCAAGTTGGGTGACCAGGGCAGTCCTTATAATTAAAATTTTCTATAGTTTCTGAAAATATTTCAATTTTTCCAGACGGGGTGGATAGAGGATTTTTAATAGGATCTTTTATAAACTCTTCTAATAAAATAGTTTGTTTTTTGGGGGACAATACTTCTTGAAATCCATTTTTCCAAAATTTGTCAAACTCAGGTAAATTAAAACCAGTTTCTTTTGCGCCCTCTTTTGCCTCGTTCCACAAATATTTTAACCATTGATCTTCATTTCGATTTTCTGTGTATTTGTCTTTAATATTAAGCTTTGAAGAAATTAATGAGAAAATCTCATAGTCGGACTTTGACTCTTCTATTGGTTCAATAATTTTATGCATTGGAGATATAGTTTGATCCCAATGTCGAATTCCAATGTCATTTTTCTCCAGTGATGAAGTAGCAGGTAAAACTATGTCAGAGTGTCTTGCCAGACTATTCCACCAAATTTCATTTACAATTATACTATCTGGTTTTTTAAATGCTTTAATAAGTTTTTTTAAGTTCATCTGATGATGGAACGGATTACCACCTGCCCAATATACTAATTTAATATCTGGATATTTCATTTCCTTACCGTTATAAGGAAATATTTCACCAGGACATAAAAGCATGTCTGATATTCTTGCTACTGGTATAAAATCTGTAACAGCATTTTTAAATTGATCTAATGCTGGCCATTTGTGATATTGAACTGGATTACCAATACCATTTTCGGCGCTATATCCAAGACCAAAGCCGCCACCTGGCATGCCAATTTGTCCAAGCATACAAGCTAGGACAGTAATCATCCAATGAGGTTGTTCACCATATTGCTGTCTCTGTAAAGCCCATGCCCCAGTAATCATAGTTCTATTCGTAGACATTTTTTTTGCTAAATTATATATTGTGTTACTAGGTATTCCAGTAATTTTAGATGCCCAAAAAGGAGTTTTAGCTTTGCCGTCAGATACCCCTTTTAAATATTTTAAAAATTTATTGTACCCAACACAATATTTACTTATAAACTCTTTATCAACTAAACTTTCAGTTTCCAAAATAAATGCTAAACTAAGCATTAAAGCAGTATCTGTCCCAGGTCGTATTTTAATCCATTCAGCTTTACTAATTACATCAGCTTCCATTTCCATAGGGCTAACATTAATGAATTTAATACCCTTTTTTTCACATTTTTTAATGTAGTCTTTGGTAGTGTGTTTACCCACACCACCAGAAGTTACTTGGGAGTTTTTAAGTGGTAATCCTCCAAACATTACAATTAACTGGGAATTATCTTTGATGTTATTCCAATCAGTGTGAGTATCAAGAAATTTTCTATAAGACAAACCAATAACATGCGGCATAATTGTTTCGCTTGCAGCATAAGAATAAGTGTTAACTGATTTTGTATAACCACCATAACAATTAAAAAATCTGTGAAGTTGGCTTTGGGCATGGTGAAATCTTCCTGCTGACCCCCAACCATAAGAACCGGCAAAGAAAGCTTTGTTTTTATATTTTTTCTTAATTCTGTTAAGTTCAAAAGCTACAATGTCTATAGCTTCGTCCCAACTTACAGGAACAAAATTATCGGATCCACGTTTGTCTCTTCCACGTTTGCCTGTCAAAGACATTTTACTATTAGCCAGTTCTTTTCTTATCTCACGAAGATAACCTTTTCGAACGTGTGGAACTTTAATTCTTAAGTCATCGTCAATACTGTCAATAATTCCATTTGCAATACTTGATGGATCTTTATCATTCTCGTATGGCCGCATTCCAACAAGTTTATCATTTTCTATTTCAGCGTAATAACTACCCCAATGAAAAGAAGTAGGTTTTCTAATTTTACTTGGCATGCTTACCTCTTGTTAAAGATAGATTAGATCCTAATTTGATTTTAGTAAATTATATTATCATCTAGGAATTTCGCAACGTGAATGGCTTGTCTATTCACACCATCCTTTATTTGACATCTGCATGAGGTCCCATCAGCAATAATTTTAATTTCTTTTGGATTATTTTTTATGGCTGGGAAAAGTCTTTCTCTAGCCATTTTCATTGAAATATCATAAGTGTCTTTGCCATAGCCAAATGCTCCAGCCATTCCACAACAACTTGTTTCTATTGTTTCCACGTTTAAACCTTCAATGTAATTTAAAATTTTTTGGATTGGCTTAACAGCATCAAATGCTTTTTGATGGCAGTGACCATGAAGTAACACTTTTTCATTTAATTTTTTAAAGGTAAGATTTTTACATTGTTTGACTAATAATTCTTCAAACGTAAAAGAATTATTTTTTAAAAGTTCGGCGTTCTTATTTTTGAATAAAGCAGGTAATTCGTCCCTAAATGACAAAATACATGAGGGTTCTAATCCAACTACACTTATACCTTGTGATACATAAGGTAAAAGAGTATCTAAAACGTTAGTTGCCTCTGTTTTTGCGTTATCAATCATACCGTTGCTTAAATACGTTCTTCCGCAACACATTACTCTCTTAATATTTTTTGATTTTGGAATAAACGGAAAAAATCCTGCAGCATTTAAAACTTTAATCGCAGATCTTACATTTTCTGGTTCATGATAACGATTAAAAGTATCTACAAATAAAATAACTGGTGTTTTGTCTTGTGTCTTATCTATTACATTTGGTAATTCACTATCTTTGAAGTAATCATTTCTCCATTTGGGAAGTGGCCTTTTAGCCGTGAAACCTAATAATAGCTCACTTATTTTAGCTAAACCTGGCACTTTATCTCTAAGATTCATAATTTTAGACATTTTTGATGCTAATGGGGCATATTTTGGAAGGTAAGCAACAAGTTTACTGTTAATATCTAAACCATATTTTTTGACTTTTAGGTAAGATAACTCAATTTTCATCTTTGACATATCTACACCTGTTGGACATTCTCTTTTGCAGGCTTTACAGGATACACATAATTTCATAGTCTCTGTCATCTTTTCACTGATTAAAGCATCTTTTCCAAGTTGTCCTGAAAGAGCTAATCTAAGAGAATTTGCTCTTCCTCTTGTCGAATCTTTTTCATCCTTTGTAACTCTGAAAGATGGACACATTACTCCACCGTCCAATTTTCTACATGATCCATTATTATTACACATTTCAATTGCACCCTGAAAACCACCTGCTTTACCTGTCCACGAAGACCAGTCTAAAAGTGTTTTAATATTTTCAGCGTTATAAGATGGTGCATATCTAAAAAGATCTCTACTATCCATTTTAGGAGCATCAATAATTTTCCCAGGGTTAAATATATTATTGGGGTCAAATGATTTTTTTATGGTTCTAAAAAGATTATTCATTTTCTTGCCAAACATTACTTCATTAAACTCAGATCTTGCTATGCCATCTCCATGTTCACCAGAATAGGAGCCATTAAATTTTTTGACTAAATTACTAGTTTCGCTTGCAATATTTCTCATTTTGGAAACATCTTCTTGAAGTTTCATATTTAAAACAGGTCTTACATGAAGGCATCCTACGGATGCATGAGCATACCAAGTTCCTTTGGTGTTATATTTATCAAATATTTTGTTAAGACCGTCAGTATACTCAGCTAAGTCTTTAAGCTCAACGGCACAATCCTCAATAAATGAGACTGGTTTTGCATCTTGCTTCATTGACATCATAATGTTTAAACCAGACTTTCTCATTTCACTTACTTTAGACTGAAGAGAAGTGTCAGTTACGTTTACAACTCCTCCAGGCTTCTTTATGCTTTTCCATGAATATCCAAGATCATTAATCAATTCGTGAAGCTTTTTTAATCGAACTAGATTTTCATCCATATCCTCTTCAGCGAATTCGACTAAAAGTAATGATTTTGGTTCTCCTTTAACAACAGCCTCTACAGTGGGCTTAAACATTTCAATTTTTCTTGCAAGCTGTATCATAGTGTCATCAACTAGTTCGACTGCTACCGGATCTAGTGGAACAATATGTTGTGCAGCATCCATCGCTTCATAAAAAGAAGGAAAGTGACACACACCCATAATTTTTTTTGATGGAAGAGGTGATAATTTTAATGTGATCGAAGATGAATAAGCTAGCGTGCCCTCTGACCCTACTAACAAATGTGATAAATTTATACCATCACCTACCTTACCTTTAGGTCTATTTGCCATTGCATCAGGAAGCAGGGCATCAATATTGTATCCACCTACCCTTCGAAGAACTTTTGGAAATTTTGCAATTATTTCCTCTTGGTTATCTTTAGCTAATTTCAAGAGATCTAAAATAATTTTGTTAGCAACACCATTACTTACATTGGGATCGTTATTTTCTAATTTTCCAAAATTGTATATTGAACCGTCAAATAGTATGGCTTCTATTTCTAAGACATTGTCTCGCATCATCCCATATCTAATCGATCTACCACCACAACTATTATTTCCAGCCATGCCACCTATAGTGGCTCTGCTTGAAGTTGAAACGTCTACTGGAAACCAAAGTCCGAAAGGTTTTAAAAAACGATTTAACTCATCTAAAACTATTCCAGGCTCAACAATACAAGTCTTTTTTTCCTTATCAAAATCAATGATTTTGTTTAAAAATTTGGAATTATCAATAACAATAGCTTTATTAACTGTTTGCCCACATTGTGACGTGCCTCCACCCCTAGCTAATAATGGGATATTACTTTCTCTTGCATAGTTAATAGTTTCTATTAAATCTTTTTTTGTTTTTGGGATTAAAACACCATAAGGAACCATTTGATAAATTGAAGCATCCGTAGCATATCTTCCTATGGTGAAGTTGTCGTAATAAATCTCAGCTGAGCTATTATTCTTTAATTTTTTTAATAATTGGTCTGTATCGCCATCTGGCATTGAAATAACCTCTAATTTTGATATTAAATTCAGTATGGAAAATTTTAAATTTAAAGTGTATAAATTAAATAAAACATTATCTAAATATTTTCAATAAAACTTACTAAGTAAAGAAGGAATTTTTTAATTATGAAAAAAAAATATATGCCAGGAAAACATTTTTTACAATTACCTGGTCCTTCAAATGTTCCAGATAGAATTTTACGAGCTATGGATTACCCAACAATTGATCATCGAGGACCTGACTTTACAAAATTAGCTCAAGATTGTCTTGATGGAATGAAATCAATATTTAAAACTACTTCAGATGTAATTATTTTCCCAGCGTCGGGAACTGGTGCATGGGAAGCAGCTTTAGTAAATATTCTTGATGAAGGTGATTTGGTATTAATGGTTGAAACTGGTCATTTTGCATCTTTATGGAATAAAATGGCTCTTAAACTTGGAATTAAAACTGAGTTTTTAGAAACCGACTGGAGAAGAGGTGTTGAACCTGAAAAGTTGTTTGATCGATTAAAAAAAGATATTGATAAAAAAATTAAAGCTGTTTGTGTTGTACATAACGAAACATCTACTGGTAGTATCTCAAGGATAAATGAAGTAAGAAAAGCAATTGATTCTGCAAGTCATAACGCATTACTAATGGTAGACACAATATCTGGCCTAGGTTCTTTAGAATATAAACATGATGAATGGTGTGTTGATGTGACGGTGTCAGGATCTCAAAAAGGATTAATGTTACCTCCAGGATTGTCTTTTAATGCAATATCTGAAAAGGCTCTTTTAGCTTCAAAAAAAAATAGTATGAAGAGATCTTATTGGGATTGGAAAGAACAAATTGAGTCAAATAAATCAGGATCTTTTCCTTACACACCAGCCACTAATCTTTTATATGGTCTTAAAGAAGCAATAAAAATGCTCCACGAAGAAGGGTTGGAAAATGTCTTTAAACGCCATGATAGGCACGCACAAGCTACAAGAATTGCTGTTCAAGCATGGGGATTAGAAGTTCTTTGTCAGGAAGAAAAAGATTATTCCAGTGTTTTAACGGCTGTTAAATTACCAGATGGTCAAAATGCTGACAGCTTACGAAAAATCATTCTTGAAGAATTTAATATGTCGCTTGGAAATGGTTTGTCAAAACTAGCTGGCAAAGTATTTAGAATTGGTCATTTAGGTGATTTCAATGATTTAATGTTAATGGGAACATTAAATGGGGTTGAAATGGGACTTTCTTTAGCTGGTGTGCCTCACCAAAAAGGAGGTGCTAGTAGAGCTTCTGAATATTTAACAAATAATATTGTAAAATGAGTAAAATCAATTTTTTCCATGATTTAATTAATTCCTTATTTGATAAACCAATTAAAAAAAAATCTTTTATTTTTTTCTCAGAAAAGAAAAAACCTTTATCTTCTAATGACATTATTGAAAACGTTGCTTCTGCGAGAGGTGAAGTTTCAGCTCTTGAATATGCAGAATTATTAATGCAACATTGTGAGCAATTAAACGATAAAGATTTAATAAACTTTTTTAAATTAATTAGGGATAATTTCGATATTTCTTCTTCCGAACTATCTAAAGCTGTTGATCAATATAAAGTTGGTAGTAATTCAGAAAATTTAATAACTTTAATGAAACTTTCAGAGCCTAAAAGACGTGAAATTTTTAGAAGATGTAATGGGATATCAAAAGGAACTATAAGATTAGTTAATTTAAGAAAAAGATTGTTAGGTATTTTAAAAAAGAACCCTGAACTCAAAGCAGTTGACTATGACCTTGTCTACTTATTTAAAAACTGGTTTAATAGAGGTTTCCTTATTTTAAGGCCAATTAATTGGGAAACTCCAGCACACATACTAGAAAAAATAATAGCTTATGAAGCAGTCCACGAAATAAACTCTTGGGATGAGCTTAGATTACGATTAGCTCCTAAAGACAGAAGATGTTTTGCCTTTTTTCACCCAGCAATGCAAGACGAACCAATAATTTTTGTTGAAGTTGCTCTAATGAATAATATTCCGTCCAAAATTCAAGATGTTCTAGAAGAGGAAAGACAATTAATTGAGCCACACGAAGCAAATGTTGCAGTTTTTTATTCGATATCAAACTGTCAAAAAGGATTGTCTGGTATATCATTTGGTAACTTTTTAATTAAGCAAGTTGCTAATGATCTAAAGCTTGAGTTTAATAATATAAAAAAGTTTGTAACTTTGTCTCCAGTTCCAGGATTAAGAAATTGGATTAAAAATAAAGATCCTAAATTTGAATTAACTTTGGAAAAATTTAAGAAACCTGAACAATTTTTAAAAATCAAACCTTCTTTAATGAGATATGCAGGAGACTATTTTTTAAATTCTGATAGATCTGACGGTGTACCTAATGATCCAGTTGCAAGATTTCATTTAGGTAATGGAGCATCTTTAGAACAAATTAATTACTTAGGTGATGCTTCATTAAATGGTTTAAATTTATCTGGTGGTTTAATGGTAAATTACCTTTATGATCTAGATAAAGTTGAAGAAAATCATGAAGCATTTATTTCAGAAAATAAAATTAACATTTCTAAAAATGCTAAAAAAGATTTAATACAATATGCTAAAAATAAATAACAAATTTTTAAAGGAAAAAAATGAATATTTTAAAATTTTTACCAGTCTTATTATCAATTATTCTTTTTTCTACTAATAGTTTAGCAAAAGAAACTAAATACAGTTGCAAGCCTAAAAGTGCAGCTGCAGTTAGATCAAATGGTATCCAAGTTTTTAAAATTACTGGAAAAGAAAAATCAGTCGAAATTACTATAAAAGATGGACAAGGTACAGATTCAGGATTTTTTATGGTTAATAAATCAAAATATGAAATCTTAGATTTAGGAACTGGAAAAGCTTATGCTTTTGACAAAAATGAACCATGGACCCATATACAAGACATCTTTTTTTTAGATAATAACGTTTTATCTTTTATTTTAGCTGCTAATGCATCTATAACTAGATATCTTTGTAATGAAATTAAATAATTATTTTGAAAGTTTTAATTAAAATTTTAACATCTGTTAAGTAAAAATATAAATAATTATAGGATTGAAATGTTTACTCGTCCTCGACTTATGAAGTTTTGTACATCTATTTTTATTAAATTAAATATGGATGAAGAAAAAGCAATAGATACTTCTGATATTCTAATTGAAGCGGATTTGATGGGACATTCTACACATGGTGTTAGACTATTACCTTTATATATAAAAGATATTGAATCTGGCCACATGAATGTAGCGGGCGAAGAAGAAATTCTCAAGGATACTGGAAGTTGTTTGACAATTGATGGTAAAAGTCTTCCGGGAATATGGTTAACTAAAAGAGCTTTGATTAAGTCAGCCAAACGAGCAAAAAAATATGGAACTTCAACGGTTCTTATAAAAAACAGTCATCATAATGGTGCACTTGCTGCATATATGTTGCCAATAATTAATCAAAATTTAGTACCTATAATTAAATGTTCCGTGCCTTCCTCAGCTACTGTTGCTCCGTTTGGAGGAACAAAAGCTCTCTTAACCCCTGATCCTATGGCTTTAGGTTACCCTACAAACAAAGAACCAGTAATTATTGACATTAGTGCTTCTATCACAACTAATAATATGATCGCAGATAAAATAGCTAAAAATAAATTATTTGATTATGACTGCTTGCTTACATCAGTAGGAACTCCTACTAATGATCCTAAAGAAGTGATGGAAAAAAATGGCACTGTCATGCCTGTTGGTGGATTAGAATACGGTCATAAAGGCTTTGGACTTGCACTAGGAATTGAAGCCTTGTCTCAAGGATTATCTGGTTCAGGAAGGAGTAAAAAGCCAAAATCAATGAACCTTTCTACATTTGTTCAAGTAATTGATCCTGAGGCATTTGCTGGTTTGAAAGCTTTTAAAGATGAAATGACTTTTCTTTATGAGCAATGTATAAATAACCCCCCCATAAATGAAAATAACAAGGTAAGGATGCCAGGGCAATACGCATTATTAAGAAGACAAAATTCTTTAAAAGAGGGTTTTGAGTTAAGTAAAGAAACCGTGATAGCTTTAAAAAGTATTTCTGAAAAATACGATATAATTCTCTAATTTTTAATTATCTACCGCGCCATTCACTGACTTCTCCAAGTAAAACTAAGAGATTACTCAATTTTTCTTCTCCATAACGTTTTTGTATAGCTTTATATATAATGTCCATATCAGGAGCGATTTTATTTAAAACTTCCTGTCCAAGTGATGTTAAAGATAAGTTTATTCGTCTTCCGTCTTTATTATCAATATATCTTGTAATAAATTTTCCAGTTTCAAGTTTTCCAATAATTCTTGATAAACTTGGAGCTAAAATACAAGCATCGAATGCTACTTGACCAGCGTCAGATGTTCCTTTTTCACCCAAAACTCTTAAAACTCTCCATTGCTGTTCTGTAAATCCCTGCTTAGCTAAAATTGGCCTAAAAGATAACATCATTGCCTCTCTTGCTCTTAACAAAGCAATTGGTAAAGCATTACTCGTTTCTGGAAAGCCGGCCATGTCTGTATTATTAATTTTAAAATCCCCCAATATATAATCCATAATATGTAAATATAAATTACATATCAACTTTTTTGAAGATTATTATTTTATTAATTGATTTACATTAAAAATATAAATTATTATTTCTTATTTTAATTATCATGAAGTATGATTTCTAAAAAATAATTGATTATAAATATAAAAAACTTATGGACTTAAGTGGGTAAATTAATGAAAAATTCTGCAAAAGAAAAGCTTAAAAAAAACGAATTGTGCCTTGGTGTAGGTTTAAGACAAAGTAGAACAGTAGATATAGGTAAAATGATGGCTACGTGTGATTATGATTGGTTATTTATAGATATGGAACATAATAGTATGGACATAGACATTGCTTCACAGATTTCAGTTGCTGCTCAAGATGCTGGCATAACACCTATAGTAAGAGTGCCAGATTTTGCACATCATCATGCGACAAGAGTGCTTGACTGTGGGGCTATGGGTATAGTTTTTCCTCATATCGATAATGCTAAAACAGCTGAAAAATTAGTTTCTTTTTGTCTTTTCCCTCCTAAGGGTCACCGTTCTATGACAGGGTTATTACCACAATTAGATTTCAAACAATCTCCAATTTCAGAGGTTGCGACTATCATTAATGATAATATGTTAATCGTCATAATGTTAGAAAGTCCTGAAGCTATTAAAAATGTTGATAGTATTGCCGCGGTTCGTGGTGTGGATGTTATTTTAATAGGCACTAACGATTTATGTATGGAAATGGGAATTCCAGGAGATTATTCTAATCCAAAAATAAAGGAGGCATATAAAAAAGTTATTAATGCATGCAAAAAATATGGCAAGACCCCAGGAATGGGCGGTGTATATAACGAAGAACTTATGTCAGAATATATTAGTATCGGAATGAAATTTATATTGTCAGGATCTGATCTTTCTTTTATGATGAATTCTGCATTACAAAGATCAAAAAAATTAAGATCTTTCCAAAAATAATCGATTAATAAATTTTTCTGGAGACTTAAAAATGAACGAAGTACCTCTTTTTTCATCATTTAAAATTAAATCCAAAAGCTTTAGAAATCGCATAGTTTTGTCTCCTATGTGCCAATATAAAGCTAAAGACGGAGTAATTGGTGATTGGCATTTTCAACATTACTCAAGATTTGCTTTTTCAGGACTTGGTGCTGCTTTCGTTGAAGCTACTGGAATATCTCCAGAAGGAAGAATAGGGCATGGGTGTACGGGTATTTGGAGTGACAGTCATGTTGAAGGATTATCAAAAGTCGCAAAAATATTTAATGAATACAATTGTTTAAGTGGGATTCAATTAGCTCACGCAGGAAGAAAAGCCAGCTATTTAAGACCATGGGATGGTGCTTCTCCTATTACTGAAAATGATAAAGTAGAACCGGCTTGGCAAACCATAGGTCCAAGTGCAATTCCCATAAATAATAGTTCACCTGTACCAAAAGAAATGACACTTGAGGATATTAATAAAGTAAGGGAGGATTTTAAAAAAGCTGCTCAAAGAGCTGATAAAGCTGGTTTCGATATTATTGAGATACATGGCGCTCACGGTTATTTATTACATTCCTTTTTTTCTCCGCTTTCAAATCAGAGAAATGATCAATATGGAGGAGGTTTTGAAAATAGAATCAGATTTGCTATGGAGATAATTGCTGATATTAAATCTGTTTGGCCAGATAATAAACCATTATTTTATAGGTTGTCATCAATTGATGCTCCAGGTCAAGGTGCTAACTTAGAAGATAACATTATGTTGGCAAAATCACTTAAAAGTGTAGGTGTAGACGTTATAGATTGTTCTTCAGGTGGTATTACTGGTTCCCCGGTTCTTACTAAATCTAAGATTATTCCTGGTTTTCAAGTTCCATATTCTGAAAAAATAAAGAAAGATGCAGAGATAAGCTCAATGGCAGTAGGAGCAATTATAAGCGCAGATCAAGCAAATGAAATTATCTCAAATAAAAGAGCTGATTTAGTGGCTATGGGAAGAGAATTACTTGCTGACACACAGTGGGTTTATAAAGCTGCAACATATTTTAACTTAGAAAATGCTAAGGATTATCTCCCAGATAGTTATTCTTTTTATTTATCTAGAAGAGACGAGTATTTAGATAGAGCTGCAAAACCTGCTTAACTAAGCATTATTTAAAATCAAATTTATAAAAATCAACAGGTTTTAAAAGTTTATTTTTCTGGGCTTCTAAAGCTCCAAGTTCTGCACTTTCCTCTGTGTAACTAACCCACGCGGGATCTGCCCACATAGCAGCTCTTTTATTCTCTCTATCTCCTGCATTTTCATATACCCAAATATGAGTATACTGGTTTGGGTTACCAGTCTCAGTAGTGGCAAAAAGTAATGGTCGGCCTAAGTGTTTAGATTGTACAGTTTTACCTTTTTCACTGTAAAGTTTTAGATGGGCATTAATAGTACCAGGCCTACATGTATATGTTCTAACGTCTAAAAGCATAAAAAATTCCTCAAAGTTTATTAAATTAGTTAAAAATATTAGCTTTTTTGTATAAGATTGTAAAAGGTTATTAACTTTTTGAAATATTGGAAAAGCATAGTGATTTCAGGAGAAAAAATTAATACTGTTGAGAGACTTGTCATAGATGCTTCGAGAGTTAGTAGATATCTAGGTTATCCAAGGAAAGTTCCAATATGGAAATTAATTTTTAATCTTCCAAAAACTTGTTATATATTTCGTGAAAATAATAATTCAGACATAGCAATTGATATTGAAAACATGATGGGCTCTGCAATTGTACCAGCGTTGTCAGAAAAAGAAGCTTTAAATCGATTAAAAACTTTAATACCTTCAATAATCGTCAAAGATAATATAGTCAGGTTATGAAAAAAATTTATGTTGATGCAGATGCATGTCCAGTTAAAGATGAAATAACTAAAGTTGCAATTCGGCATAACATTAATGTTTTTATGGTTTGTAATGGAGGGATTAGGCCATTTAAAAATAACTTGGTGAAATTAATTATTGTTTCTGAAGGAGCTGATGAAGCGGATAAATGGATACACACTAATGTTAAGGTTGACGATATTGTTGTTACTTCAGATATTCCATTAGCATCTAAATGCATAGATAAAGGTGCGTTTGTCTTAAAAAATGACGGGCTAGTTTTAACAAACACAAATATAGGAAACATTTTAGCTACAAGAGACTTGATGTCTGATCTGAGGTCGTTTGATCCATTTTTAAAAGGTAAAAACAAAGTGTTCACAAAGGCAGATAAAGGAAAGTTTTTAAATGCGTTGGATAATTTAATTACTAAAAAATAAGAACTAATCATTTTCTTAAGATTTTTTATTTGCTAAATGATAGAATTTGGAATATAGCATTGTAACTATCTTAGCCTAAGAAGGCAGTCAGTAAATCTGACTAATACGATCGACTTACTTGCTCATTTCATGTTCAATCTAGTCTAGCGTGTTTTGATTGAACAACAAAGCTTAAAGTTTAAGCGTATAATAAGGAGTTAAGTATGCCTAACGGTACAGTAAAATGGTTTAATCCAAATAAAGGTTTTGGATTTATAGAACCAGAAGGTGGATCCCAAGATGTTTTTGTTCATATTTCTGCTGTTGAAGCAGCTGGTATGAATACTTTAAATGATGGAGCTAAAATTAGCTTTGAATTAGAAACTGGGAAGAACGGCAAGGTTGCCGCAGTTAATCTTCAGTCTATGTAAACCATTATAAATTTTTTAATTAAAAGGGCCTTAGGCCCTTTTTTTATTTTGAGGATAAATTAATTTAAGTTACTTTATTTACTTATTAATGATCTAAAGCGAGTAAGTAAAATGAAAACATTAAAATTAACACAATCAACTATGGAAAAAAGAATGTCTAGATTTTTGGATTTAGAGCCGTTACCTATTCAGATTGATGAAACTATTCCTCAAGCTGGTAAAGACATTGTATATGCAAGAAAACTACTTTCAGTCATTGGTTTAGATCCGTCAGAAGGTAAAACACCCATTAATTCAGGTGCACCCATTACTGGTGCTGGAGGAATAACTATCACTATAGCTAAATGTCCTGTTGGACAAGGCCCAGGTCTTCACAATCATCTTGCAACTTACGAAACTTTTACAGTTCTAGAAGGAGAATTTTTAATAAAATGGAATGATGACGGTTCAGAAGAACTGACTCTTAAAAAATATGATACTATCTCTGTTCCACCAGGCGTTTGTAGATCTTTTACTAATGTAGGAAACGAAGAAGGTCTTTTACAGGTAATTATTTCTGGTGGAGTTCATGATATGAATGATATTTCATTTACTCCTTATGCTGCTCAAGAGATGAATAAATTAGAACCAAATCTATCCAAAAAATTTGAAAAAATTGGATTTAAGTTCAATGCTGGTATCTAGCTAATTTAGCTCAAGGTACTTACGAGTGGTATTGAGATAATTGATAATAATGTTGATATTAGTAATGCTCTTGTAATTGCATTTGGGTTAACATCATATTGAGTTGAAAAAACCAGTGCCATTAAACCAACAGGAGCTGCAGCTACCATAATAGCAGTTTCAGATATAGAAAATTCAATTTCATTTAAATTCCACATTACTAATATTGCAATTAATGGATGTAATAAAATTTTAAATCCTATAATTAAATTAGAAATTTTCAATTCTTTTTTTTCAATTTTTTGTGAGAGAATAATTCCTGCTGCAAAAAGCGCACAAGGAGCAGCAGAACCAGAAATAAAATTTAAAGCTCTTTCTATACTTAGAGGCAAATTAAAATCCAGAAAAATAATTAATAAGCCTGTAAGAACTGCTAATAAAGGTAAATTTGATAATTGCTTGAAAACTATATGGCTTAATTTTAAATTTTTATATTTTATAAAGTCTAAGATTATTAAATTAACAACGAGAAAAACCACATCAAATCCAATTATAGCAATTATAGGATCAATTAACTCAGGACCATATTCATTTAAAGCAATTGGGTAGACAAATAATAAATGGTTTGCAAAAGAGGATGCCATTCCAATTAAAATTGATTCATTCCACTTAAGATTAAAAAAACATTTTGCTATAAATATTGCTGCTAAATAAATAATTAATTCAGATATTATGTAGCTTGAAATTAGTAGCCAGTTAACATTTGAGAAACTGATTGATACGGTCATCTTTAAAGTTAGAGCTGGTACTGCTATAATACCTAT
>CABXSI010000013.1 GCA_902514865.1 uncultured SAR116 cluster alpha proteobacterium | reverse complement strand
ATTTATTTTTTTTTAAAAAAATAAGTTTGTTAGACTCAAAAATATCTATTAAAACTACAAATTTATTATTATAGAAACCTGAATTAATATTCATATTGGACCTAACTTCGTTGGCTAGTAAAAAATGTTCATCACAAAGTTTTTTAAATAACAAATCCGTCTTATCTTGAAGAGACCCACCTTTATCAACTAATTCTACGTCATCTTCGCAGCCTGACACAAAAAAATCTTTATCGCGGATACCAAATAATATTTTACCTCCTGAAGAGTTTAAAAATCCACAAATTTCTTGAGCAACCTTTGACTCAAGTTTTAAGCTTTTATACTCAATTAACTTTTTATCTGGATTGTGTTTTTTATTATTCAAATCAATTATGATGCTTTCTTTTAGTTCAACTAACTGATTTTCACCTCCATGATTAATAATATCATCAACATCTTTTGTTAATGATGAAGCTTTGTTTCGTAAATTTAATATTCTATACAATTCAAGTTCATATGTTTCATTAATTGAGGGGGTTAATTCTAAATCAAAATAATTTAAAATTTTTTCTAATTCCTTATATCCTTTTAAAATCTCACTTGTTTTGATGTTATATTCCTTAAATAGAATTTTTAAGTTTATTCTAATAGGAGATTTAATTGCTTTAAGAATATATGAAGATGCTGAATACATTACACAAAAATATTTTTCTTAATTTTTTCATAAATTTGTTTTGCTCTAAAGTTCCAAAATTTTTCCAGAGATGCTGGACCTTCCTTTAATATATCTAAAGCAGTATTATTGATAAAGTTTAAGGTCAATTCCTCTAACTGCTCACTAGAATTTATTCTTAATTTTTCAATTGCTTGAGATGGTTCCATTGTCTTCCATTTCAAGTTTGACTCAGGACTTAGAGGAATTAAATTTGCTGGGGAATTAATCCATTTCGACAATTGGTTTTCATCCATATTGATTTTATTATTTTTTAGCCAGTCTTTTGGAAAAATGTGATGTAAGTGTATTTCATTTTTTAGATTTTTTAGGAAAATTTTTGGATCAACAAAATCTCTGTTTGATCTTGTGTATAATAATAATTTTGCCCCTTGTGCCATGGCACCTGAATTATATTCTGCATTTCTACAAGTTTCCTCAATTTCAAATTCGATAGCATCTTCTGTCTTCATGTTTCTAATATTTTTTAACCAATCATTGGCTAATGTGTTCCATTCTTCGTCAGATTGATTTTTTTTAGTTTTATTTAAAAAATTTTTTAAAAGTAATAAGTCTGAAGGTATTTGTGTCATAAAGCCTTGGTCATATCTGGATGAAAAAGTGTTCCTCCAAAAGAAAGCTCTAAATAATTTATTTAAATGATCAGTTGTCCAATATCTTTGGTCATTTTGTTCAAATTCCAAATGCCATCTCAAAGCAATATAAATATTAATAATACCTGGATAAGGACATTGTTTTAGTGAAAAGTTTCCAGAAGCTACAGTTTTTTGAAAATCTGAGAAAAATTTTATTAATAAATCACAATTTTCAAAAAAAGTTTCCCACATTTTACTACTTAAAGACAACAAATCTTTAGATTTAATCGAGTCAATTTTTAATGTGTCAGAAACTCCAAACTTTCTTGGTTTTTCATGTTTGTCCAATGCAATTTGAATGCACGCAAGAATTTGGGGGGCTAAAACAGGTCTATCATCTAACCAAGTTTTGACACCAAAATTTTCTGATAAAGATTCAATGTTGTCCCTCACTTTAATTGCTTTAGTATCATTATTTGCTATAAATGTATCTGAATACACAAAAGAATGTATCAAATCTAACGTGGAAACAGTTGTACCCGTAGTGTTTAGTGTTTCAAAAATTTCACATATCTCAGGCAAAGTTGTTTCTTTGGGGACTTTATAAACTGCAAGTTTTGTGTATAATAAACCTGAAAAACTTTCATTTATTCTTGCTTCCCTTTTTTTTATTTCGTCGTCAGTAATATCTTCACTTCCATAATATTCTTTCCTATCAATATTATTACTAAATTTCATCCATGTTTCATGCATTCGTGATCCGAAGTCGTCTAATTTTATTGGAAATAAACCCTGTCTAACGTAATTTGCAATATTATCTAATTTTCTTTTTCTAATATCTGTGTTTTTCAAAAAAATTAGTCTTTGAGATTTATCCTCTTCTTTAACATCAATAAAATATCTTCCAGAAAACTTTCTGCTACCATGATCCGGACTAAGACCTCCAAAAGCCATTGCTATTGCGGTTGATCTTTGTTTCCCGTCTAGAATTACAGAATATGAAGCTGGTAAAGCAGAGCGGTTCTCCTTAACTGGGTTTTCAGAAAAAAATTTGTTAAAGTTAATTAATTTTGAATTATCTCTATCCTCAACTTTAATGTTCTCTAGAGGTAAATCACTTTCGAACTCCTGTTCCCAAACTGTAATCATTCCAATTGGTTTGGCTTCCAATATTGAGTTTAATAAACCTATTATTTGACTCTCATTCCACACAAAATCTCTTTGAAATTCTGGAACCAAGTATCTGTTTTCAAATAAATTTAGTAATAATTCACCTACGGAAATCGCTTCAATTTTAATACCTGACATTTTTACCTTCATTTTAACTAATAATTATTACAATATATTTTTTAAAACATAAATTGAATATTTTTATTATTAAATTAGAAAATTTTTATTTAAGAATTAAAGTTAATTCAATTTGATCTATGATCATATTCTTAAACACATTATTTAATAAGATGTTACTTAATTATATTTAAATTATAGCCAAAAAAAATATGAATTATGTTCACTTCGTCTAATGGTTCGGGCTCAGCCCTTTCACGGCGGCAATACGAGTTCGAATCTCGTAGGGATCACCACTTATTTTCTTATATTTTTTATAAACTCGTTCTTGTACGTAAGTCTTTCTTCAGCGATACAGTTTGAGTTGTAAAAAATTAAATCATTTATAATAATTAAAAATTAAATGGTGGCAGTTTTTTTATACCTTTTTTTAGAGACTCTCCCCAGCCATTAGAAATTTTCTGAAAATAAGGATCATTCTTTTCTATTCTAATTTGTTTGTTAATTTGATATTGATTTTTTTTCATAGTGCAAATATCTATTGGCATTCCAACAGAAACATTAGCTTTCATGGTACTATCAAAAGATACCAATAAAAGTTTTATAGAGTCACCAAAAGTTGCATCTTGTTCCAATGCTCGTACTAAAATAGGCTTCCCATATTTAGTCTCACCAATTTGAAAAAAAGGTTGATCCTCAGATGCTTCAATAAAATTACCTTCAGGATAAATCAAAAATAACTTATGGTTTTGTCCCTTAAATTGCCCGCCAAGTATAAAAGTGGACGAATAGGGATTTTCACCAGCTTGTCCATCAGATGCGTATTCACTTGAAATATTTCTTAAAATTTTACCTATAATTCTAGCTACTTGAAACATTGAATTTGCTTTTAGAATGTTTTTTTCGTTATTTTCGTGGTCTTGAATACCTTCATTGATTAGATTAATAGTAGCCTGAGACGTTGCTAAATTTCCAGATGTAAGTAAAACAATGCATTTTTCGTTATCTTCGTGCCAATTAAACATCTTTTTATTAGTATTTATATTATCTATACCCGCATTAGTTAGAGTATCTGAGATAAAAACTAAGCCACGATTTAATTTTAGTCCTACGCAGTAAGTCATTTTTTATCCAACTTATTGATCCAATTTTTCAATGCTTAACTCTAAATTTTGATTTTCAACGAATACACCATTAATAACACCTCTAACTGGTGCAATATTATTATAATCAAAACCTTTTGCTATAACAACGTAACTATCATCAGGAGAAACTCCGTTGGATATATCAAAACCTATCCATCCTAAATCTTCAACAAAAACCTCAGCCCAGGCATGCATGGCAAGATTTTTGTTTTTGTTTTTTGGTAGAAAAAAACCACTCACATATCTGCATGGTAAGTTATTTAGTCGAAGGATAGATAAAAATATATGAGTATGATCTTGACAAACTCCTACTTTATTTCTGAATGCATCTTCAGCATTGGTTTTATAATCAGTTTTTCCGCTTTTATATTTGATACTAGTATTAATTTTATTGGATAAAGTATGAAGACTTTTAATTAGATCACTGAAATCTATAGGATTTTTTTTATAAAAGCTAAATATATTATTACCTGGCTTCGTAAGTTTAGTGTCAGATGTGTAACACCAAAGTGGTAAGTCTTGTTTAGACGTTTTAGTAATTCCACTAGTATTTTTAGTTTCAATCTCTCCAACAACATCATATTTAATTTTTGTGGAATTACTTTCTATGCTCACTAAATCGACTAAGTTACCAAAATGATCAGATGAACTGAGTTCCTTTTTACCTCCTTCAATACTAATATCCCAAAATCTAATTGTTTGATTATCGTCATTTTGTGGAGTTAGTATTAATTTGTTATAGCCAAAATTAACTATACCATTAATATCATAATTTATTTTTTGCTTAATTTTTAAAATCATAATTTTTAATGAAAATTAAATTCTTCCTCTATTTCATTAGCTAATTTCATATTTAATTCTATTAGATCATTTAAAAATGAATAATAATTAGAAAACATTTTTCTTGATTTTATTTTTGTTTGAATATTTTTGGCTGTTTTATAACATTTGCTCTTATAAATATTCCTATTAAGTATGACTTTAATACATCTTATAGTTTCTTGAATAGAAAACATTAATGACCTTGGCATATCTTTGTCCGATATTAGAAAATTTGAAACTTTCTTAGAGTTTATTGTATTTTGATTTTTCCACATAAAGGATCTATATGATGAAATAGATCTTAAAATCATTTCTAATTGAAAATTATTGTAATTTTCCAATCCATATAACTTTTCTTCAACGAGTAAATATTGTCTTGTATTCAATATTCTTGCAGTATTATTAAATTTTTCGATATATGTGCCTAAACTACAAAAACTTAAGATTTCATCTTTCAACATGGTTTTATCTAAAAAACCATAGATAAGGGCAATTTTTTCTCTAATAATTTTTATAATAGTTTGGACTTTATTTTCAGTAACATTTTTTTTAGTCTGTTCCTTTAAGTATAGCCAACAAGTATTAACCGATTCCCAAACTTCAAGAGTAATAGCAACTCTGGATCTTCTTGCATTTTCTCTTGCTTTTGAAATTAACAGATAAATATTATTAAAGTTTTTTTCGTCTTTAAACATAAAGTTTATAATTTTTAGACTGTCTAGTTGTGTATTATTTTTTGCAAAAAATTGCCTAATTGAACTAGTTTTAAGAATGGCATCCCACTCGTTTTTTAAATTTTTTGAAGAAATGAGATGTAATTGAAAACCACTTTCTATTAAACAAAGAATATTCTCTGCTCTTTCAATATACCTAAACATCCAAAACAAAGAATCTGCAGTGCTACCCAACATTATTCACCTAATACCCAAGTATCTTTAGTTCCACCACCTTGACTGGAATTAACTACTAAAGAATTTTTTTTTAATGCTACTCTTGTAAGACCTCCATTTGTTACAGATACACCGTCATTTGATAATAAAGCAAATGGTCTCAAATCAACATGTCTTGGAGATAAACCTTTTTTGGTAAAGATAGGGCAAGTAGACAAAGATAGCGTTGGTTGAGCAATATAATTATTTGGATTTTTTAAAATTTTATTTTTAAATTCAAAAATTTCATTTTTATTGGATAACGGACCAATCAACATTCCATATCCACCAGATCCATGTACTTCCTTTACTACTAAATCATCTATAAAATCTAATACGTATTTTAGATCACTTTGATTGCTGCATTTAAAAGTTTTCACATTTTTTAATATAGGTTTTTCACCAAGATAAAAATTTATAATTTCTGGAATATAAGAATATATAGCTTTATCATCAGCTATCCCAGTTCCTGGTGCATTTGCTATAGTGATATTTTTGTTTCTATAGACTTCCATTAAACCAGGCACACCCAGAAAACTATCTTCTTTGAATGTTAGAGGATCTAAATATTTGTCATCAACTCTTCTGTATAAAACATCAATTTTTTCCCATCCTCTAATGGTTTTCATTTTTAAAAATTTATCAAGAACCCTTAAATCTTTACCTTCAACTAATTCTGCGCCTAACTGATCAGCTAAAAAAGCATGCTCAAAAAAAGCAGAATTATAAATGCCCGGTGTAAGAATAGCAATGTTAGGTTCTTTTTTTTGATTCAAAGGTGAACAATTTTTTAAAATTTTGGACAATTTACTAGGGTAATCTCTATTATCAGTTACAGTGTATTTTGAAAATAAATCAGGAAATAATTTCATCATTGTATCTCTATTTTCAATCATATAAGAAACACCTGAAGGAACTCTCACATTATCTTCTAAAACATAAAAATTGTTTTTTTCAGTTTTTATTAAGTCAATTCCTGATATATGATTATATATTTTATTAGGAGGAGTAAGATCCATCATTTCAGAGAAAAATGCAGAATTATTTTTTAATAAACTTATGGGTATTATACCGGAATTAATAATTTCTTGATTTGAATATATATCATTAAGAAATAAGTTAATTGCAATAACTCTTTGGGTTATACCCTTAACAATTTTTTCCCATTCTCTTTTATTAATTATCCTAGGTATAATATCAAATGGTATGAGATTTTCGTTATCATTTTTCTCAGAATAAACTTTAAATGTAATTCCAGTATCTTTAAAAAATTTAAAAGCTTCTGAATTTTTTTTTGTTAAATTCGAAAAGTTTTGATTGTTAAACCAATTATAATACTTTCTATAATTAGTTCTAACTGAATAGTCGCTAATAAAAGCTTCATCAATATTTTTAATTTTATAAACCATGATTATAGTATTTATGATTAACAGTAAATGACATTTAGAATGATAATTCAAAAATTTACTTTAGATCATAATCCATTGTAATTTTTAAAATAATGCCTAATAATTAAGCTCAAATTGAGCTTTATGACAAAATAATTATCTAATTTTTTGTTGTGATTTAATTATTTTAAACTGTTTTATATAAAATTATTATGGAAATGTTTTTGTTTTGGATGGGTGGAGCATTAATTTGCGGGCAAGTTTTTAAAATTTTATCTTTACCGATCTTAATTGGATTTATTTTCTCTGGTTTTTTATTCAAATATTTTAATTTTTCAGATATAAATGGCCTGCTAGATTTTCCTTCAAAAATTGGTGTTGAGTTATTGCTTTTTTCTATTGGGCTAAAAGTTAAACCTTCTGCTTTTTTAAATTTCACCTTTTTAAAGGTTTTTTTTATTCATGCTGTAGTTGTAAGTTTTGTTTATGTCTTTTTAATAAACTTAAACGTTAATTTAGAAGTTAAAGTTTTATTATGTATAGCTTTAACATTTTCAAGCACCATTATTGCATCTAAATCACTAGAAGATAGACAAGAAATTAATTCATTTCATGGTAGAATTTCTATCTTAATACTTATATTTCAAGATATTTTAGCATTAACTTTACTACTGTACACTAGTAGTAATAACTTATCATTTAATACACTATACTTACTTTTTATTCCCTTAATTATCCCTATTTTAAAAAAGTTTTTAATTAAATTAGAAACAAGTGAGGAATTAGAATTGTTAGCTTCAGTATTAATTGCGTTATTATTAGGAGGTTATCTTTTTGAAAAGTTAGGTTTAACAGGTGAAATAGGAGCCCTTATTTTAGGTATGTTACTCTCTAATTATAAAAGATCACAAAATTTAGCTGAAAAAATTTGGAGCTTAAGAGAGATTTTATTATTAGCTTTTTTTATTTCACTGGGAATGAAGTTGAATTTAAGCTTTGAAATTGTTTCAAAGTCATTAATAATAATAATGTTTTTAATTATTAAATTAATTGTGCTTTTTTTCTTATTAATTTTTGTGAATTTAAGAGCTTACTCCTCCTTCCTCATTTCAATTTCACTTTTAACATACTCTGAATTTTCTTTAATTTTATTAGCGCACTGGCTTAAAATTGGAATAGTTGATAATAGCTTATTTGCAGTTTTAGTTTGTTCTGTTAGTTTCAGTTTTATCATTGGGTCTATTTTAAATAAATATATTCATGAAATTTATGTAATCTTAGAAAAATATTTAGTAAAGTTTGAAAGAGAAAAACATCATCCTGACGAACAACCTCACACTTGTGGTGAAGCTCAAGTAATGATTGTCGGTATGGGTCGAATTGGTAATGCAATATTTGAAAATTTGTCAAAAAATAATATTAAAGTGGTTGGTTTTGATGCAAACACTGACCTTTCTCTAGATCTTTTGAAACAAGGAAAAAGAGTATCCTTTGCAGATGCCGAGGATCCAGGTTTTTGGTCTAAATTAAGGTTTGGTAAATTAACGACTATTATCCTTGCCTTGCCTGAGTTTCATGCTCAAAACTGGTCGGTAAAACAGGCTAGAAAATATGGTTTTAAAGGAAGAATAATAGTACCCACAAGATCTCAAGGTAATCCAGATTTATTAAAATCGTCTGGTGCAGATGAAATTTATGATGCCTATGATGCTGCTGGTATTGGTGTAACTGAATCTTTTCTGAGACATAATGAATAAATTTTTGCTATAATTTTATTATATTTCGATTCAAGGATAAACCCATGAAAAATGAGTTACCAACAGAAACTATTACTATTGATAATATTGAAAGAATATATGATTTCATCTTCGCTCCTTATGTAAAACAACTTAAATTATCTTTTTTAAAAATAGAAGAGGGAAGGGTAGTAGCTAGGTTGGAAAACTCAAAAGAATATCAGTTTGTCACTGGTGCTCTTTCTGGACAGGTGATAATGTCTGTTATAGATACAACTATGTCAATTGCCATGAACACATCTTTAAAATCACAGAGAGGGACACTTTCACAAAATAATAACTTTATACGTCCTGCATTTGGAGATTATTTTATTATTGAAAGTGTGGTTCAAAGATTTGGAAGTACTATCGCAATTGGTGAGACAAAAGTATATTCAGAAAATAATAAAGATGATATTTTATGCCATGCCACTTCAAC
The DNA here is from genome assembly GCA_902514865.1 of uncultured SAR116 cluster alpha proteobacterium. Lineage (GTDB taxonomy): Bacteria > Pseudomonadota > Alphaproteobacteria > Puniceispirillales > Marisalimonadaceae > Marisalimonas. Next base: position 16,077 of record CABXSI010000013.1, on the reverse strand, counting down.
ATTTCCGCTTAAATAACTGTAATTTTATAATTAAAAGGGAACTCAAATGACAACCAGTGTGGCTATTATTGGTTTGGGTATAATGGGCACTCGTATGATGAAGCATATGAGGTTACACGAAAAATTTAGTCCAGATTATTTATGGGATCCAAACCCTATTGCATGTGCAAATGCTGTCAAACATGACAGTAAATCTTTAATAATGAAAAATGCAAGTGATGCAATAGAGAATGCTGATTTAGTTTATTTAGCATGCCCTCCTTCTGTAAGAGAAAAGTATGCTATGAAAACTGTTCAAATGGGTAAATCTCTTTTCTTAGAAAAACCATTCGGCATTAAAATTCAAGAAAGTAAAAATTTTATAAAAAGGCTCCAAGATTATGATGTTCCAATAGCTGTGAATTTTACTCAAGCTGCAGGTGTTGCTCTAGCTGATATACTAAAAAGCAAAAATAATGACGAAATGGGAGAAATGTTAGGTGTTGACATAATAGTTACATATTCATCTTGGCCTCGCCAGTGGCAAAAAGAAGCTGATTGGCTTAGGTTTAAAAAAGAGGGTGGTATGACAAGAGAGGTTATATCTCATTTTATTTTTTTCACTGAACGAGTTATAGGTCCTCTTAAATTAATATGGGCAAAATCTTCTTACCCTACTGACATAACGTTATGTGAAACTTCTATATTTGCTAAATTAGAAAATGAAGAAGGTTTGCCCGTTAATATTTTTGCAAGTGTTGGTGGTATGCAACCAGACAGACAGGAACTTACAATTAAAGGGTCTAAAAGTAGTAGGAAAGTATCTGAGTTCTACAAAGACTCAGTATCTAGTGGTAACAATTTTATTCCTCTAAGAGAAGAACCTAAAGATCCAAGGGCAGTAAGCTTAAAAGCGCAACTTGACAACTTAGATCTTAAAATTAACAATAAACCTAATAGTTTAGCAACGATTCATGAGGCTTTTAGAGTACAAAAACTTGTAGAAGAAATACTATCAAAAACATAACTTAATCTTAATTAGGCAAACTTTTTATCCATTTCACCATTTTTTTTCGGGCATTGTTTGTTTGTTGAGGTGATAAAATATCACCTGCAATTACATGTGAATATTTATCGTCGAACTCTGACATTTTTACATTTATGGTTTTTGTTTTACCTCCCCAATTTTTACTAAATTTGATAGTTTTTTTAGGTTCAACAACTTTGTCATCCATTGAAAAGTAAAATAAAGCAGGATTATTTACATTACTAAAGTCTTCATTATTAATTTTTTTGACCAATCTAGCCATAGGTATAAGAGCCTTTGTTGGATATGATAATGTCCAAAACTTTTTGTCTAATTCGTTTCTAGGTTTGATAGCTCTTACTTTTCCTATAAGTAAATGCAACCAATATTCAGAATAAGGCCATGAAATCAAATTGGCAAATGGATGATTAATACCAAAATTTGGTGAAATAAATATATATCCTAATACTGTTTTTGAAAGATTTTCATTTAATGCCGAAATAGCACTCAATGTGCCGCCAGTTGAAGTAGAAATTAAAATTACTTTTTGACCAATTCTACTTCCAATTTCAATTGCTTCATGTAGGTCATTAACCCAATTCGATATAGATGACAAACCCATTGCATCAGAACTTCTTCCGTGGCCTGTTAATCTTGTATAAAATATATTTGCTTTTATGTCTTTCCCAATTAAATCAGGAAGAGGACGTACTTCTTCTAATGAAGCGGAGAAGCCATGTATATATACAATTGAAATATTAGTTTTAGTATTTTTCTTTCTAAACCATATTATTTTTTTTTGAACATCTTTTTTCAGATCAGAAAATTGACTTTCTTTGTTTTCTAAATATTGGTCTAAGTCATTGCCAATCAGGTTGATATTAAAACTACTTTTAAAACTTATGTTATTTTTATGCATAGTGAAAATAAATGTTATAAAAAAAATTAAAGCGACTAAGAAAAATATAAATTTGTTTTTAATGACTGAAACACCTTTCAAAATTATAAAATATTCTAATTATAAAAATTAAAAAAACATTCCTATATTAAAAAAAGTATTGTTTATTTAATTAAAAATATGATTAAAAATAACTTACTATAATTTAGGTTAATTTAAATGAACACATTAACACAACTTTTTTTTGAAAACTCATTATTGTATCAAAATAAAACATTGTTTGGTTTCAAAAAAGATGGTGAATGGAGTCATATTTCTTGGAACGAAGCCAGTGATCTTGTTCAAGACTTAAGCCTTGGTTTACATGAAATAGGTGTTAGAAAAAATGATAAGATATCAATTATAGCTGAAAATTCCTACAAATGGTGTGTGGTTGATTTAGCTATAATATCTTTAGGTGCCATTACTGTTCCTGGTTATACCACAAGCAACAAAGATGAGATATTTTATCTCTTATCTCACTCTGAAGCCTCTGTTGTTTTTTTGAACTCAAAATTATTATCAACTATAGAAAATATTTTGCCAAAATTAGATAAAATAAAATATATAGTATGCATTGATGAAGTTAAGAGTACAAAATTAAATAAGACTATTAATAGTTTCGATAATCTCATTGATAAGGGATCTAAAAATTTAAGCAAATCGAGCTTCAAAGAAGACACTCTTTACAAAGTCAAAGAAGATGATGTGGTTTCTATTATATATACGTCTGGCACTAGCAGTAAACCTAAAGGTGTAATGCTTACTCACAAGTCTATTATGTCAAATATCTTAGGTGCAAATGAACTTGTAAAAGAATTAGAAGTTAAAGACCATAAGTTTTTATCTATAATTCCACTTTCACACGCATATGAACACACTGCCGGTTTTTTCCTTCCTATTCTGATTGGAGCAGAAATTTTTTTCAACGAAAACCGTGATCAAATTGTTAATGATTTACTGAGTGTCAAACCCTCTTTGATGACTGCTGTACCGAGGCTCTATGAGGTATTGCATAAAAAAATAAACAATCAGTTATCTAATCAAAGTAAGATCACTCAAAAACTGTTTTCTAAAACAATTGAATTAGGAACAAAAAAATTTGAAAAACATGAATTACTTTTTATAGAAAAACTTCAAGATTTTGTTTTAGACAAATTAATAAGAAAAAAAATTCAAAAAAAATTTGGTGGTAATTTAAAAGCTTTTATTTCAGGTGGAGCTGCCTTAAATGAGCAGGTAGGTTTGTTTTTTCAATCTCTAGGTATTAATATTTTACAAGGCTATGGACAAACCGAATGCTCACCACTCATATCATGTAATCCAATTAATAACATAAAAATCAACTCTGTTGGTACAATTATAAAAGGTATTGATATTAAATTATCTAAACAGAATGAGATACTTGTTAAAGGCAATTCTGTCATGAAAGGATATTGGAAGGATAAAAAAAACACTAATAATACAATAATTGACGGTTGGCTACATACTGGAGATTTGGGATCGATAGATGAAAATGGATACCTATATATATCTGGCCGAATAAATGAGATGATTGTAAACTCTGGTGGAGAAAACATTGCACCTGTACCAATCGAAAATCTCTTAATGTCTTACGATGAAGTTGAACAAGCTCTTGTTTGTGGGCATAATAAACCCTTTCTAATATCTATACTTATTCCAAATGAAACATTATTAAAGTCAAATAGAAGCAATGTTAATAAAATGAAAACAGATTTCCAAAATATTATTAATAATGTAAATAAACAGTTATCGCAAAACAAAAAAATTAGAAAATTTATTTTGTCAGACAAACTTTTTAGTATAGAGAATAGTCAATTAACGCCAACTCTTAAAATGAAAAGGAATGTGATTGAAGCTTTTTATAAAAATGAAATAGAGAGTTTATATAAAAAATCCTATTTTTAAGGTTTGATATGGTTTTAAGGTATTGAAATTTAATTTTTTTAATCCACAGGTAACTGATAATCCTGTTTCCTCCCTTACTATGTTAATTCTAGGTGTTATAATCTTATCTTTACAAGATAGTTTAATTAAATACATGGCTAGTGAAACAAGCTTTTGGCAACTTCAATTTATACGTTCAATCGGAAATATTATTTTATTATTTGGTATTGCTAGGATAACTAATGGGATTGACATTCTATTTCCACTTAAATGGAAACCAGTATATTTGAGAGCATTGACAATGACTACCTGCATGTTTTGTTTTTTTGCAGCGTCACCACAATTAAGTTTTGCTCAAATGGCAGCAGGTCTTTATACATTCCCAATTTTTGTATCTTTATTGGCAATTGTATTTCTTAAGGAAAGAATAGGTTTATGGAGATTTTTTGCCCTAATATTAGGAAGTTTTGGAGCTTTGCTTATTTTAGAACCATGGTCCGAAAATTTTAAATTTTTACAAATTTTACCTGTCATGGCAGGGTTTTTCTTTGCTTGTAATATTATTTTAATAAGGAAGTGCTGTAGGCAAGAATCTGTTATGTCTCTTACTTTAGCTGTAGGGGTAATGTTTTTTATTTCAGCATCGCTAGGAATATTATTCTTTGAATTAATATTTCAAAATAATTTTCTTAGAGGGAATAGTCCATTTGTTTTTATAGGTTGGCCATCTTTAACTCTAATTGTTTTTGTATTTTGCCTTTCGTGTTCAATTCTTAATATTTCGGGTAATATACTATTGGCAAAAGCATACCAGACAGCAGAGAGTAGTTGGTTAGCACCAATGGATTATTCTTATTTAGTTTTTGCAGCTATTTGGGGAAAGATATTTTTTGGAGTGTGGCCAACTCTTTTGAATTTGATTGGAATGTTCTTTATAGCTTTTTCTGGTATTTTGATAGCCTTTCGTGAGCAAAGACAATTAAAGTCTAATTAAGAAAAGACAGATTTAGGTTGTTATTAAAAAGTATATCTGAGATATTTATTGGCCTAGTTAAAAATAAGCCTTCTAAAGATGTTACTCTACTCAAAGCTACGTAGGTTTGCCCAGGTGCAAAAGACCCTCTGTCTAAATCAATTATAACTTTTTCAAAAGTTTGTCCTTGGCTTTTATGAATTGTTACTGCCCAAGCTAATTTGATTGGATATTGGGTAAAAGTTGCCACAACTTCATGTAAAACTTGACCATCTTTTATTAAATAATCAAATTTTTCCCAAGTGTCTTGTGTTATTTTATGGACCTTATTTTTTATTTTCAAATGAATGCTATCATGCGTTAAATCAGTAACTATCCCGATAGAACCGTTGACCCATCTCTTAGGAGATTTAATATCATTTTTAATTAACATTACTTGAGCACCAACTTTTAATTCAAGTACTTCGTCAGCGGGTTTTTCTTTAAAGTCACCTGTCTCTGACGATTGATATGAAAATGTTTCATTACTTATACTTTTAAGATTTGCGCTATTAATTGCGTCAACCTTACGATTAGTGGGTGATAATATTATTGACTCATATAAATCATTAGATCCTTGATTAATTACTTTGTTATTTAAGGGTATAAGATCTGTTTCAGTTATATTTCCGGATCTAATCTTATTAAGTATGTCAATAAACTCGGTATCTTTTTGTCTATATATTTTTGTGAGTTCATATGTGCTTATATTGCTATTTTCATAACAATTAGCATGAAAAAAATAATGTCCATTAGGATAAAAATTATCAAAGATATCTCTTTCATTTTCTCTTATCACTGGTGGAAGTTGATGAATATCGCCCAAAAGAATAATTTGAACTCCGCCAAAAATTTCATCATTATTTCTATTAAGTTTAAGTGACTGGTCTATTGCATCAAGAAGGTCACATCTAATCATAGAACATTCATCAATCAAAATAGTATCAACGTTTTTAATTAAATTGCCTCTTAATCTTTTAATTTTTTCATTGATTAATATTCTGGGTGGGAATAAGAAAAAAGAATGTATGGTTTTACCTTTAGCTTTAATCGCAGATATTCCTGTTGAAGCAAGTATAACAAAATTTTTTTTGGAATTGATACGAAAGTATTCTAATAATGTTGTTTTACCAGTCCCAGCTTTACCTGTAATAAAAATATTTTGATTAGAATATTCCATCTTATTGAAAATATGCTTGAATTCATGTTCAAATTCAATTTTGTTGGATATATTTCTGTTATTATTAACTTTATTTACCATACTAAAGTTTACTATTATTAAAAATTGACATTAATTGATTGACTATTTTATCTGGTTCTAGAGATTCATTTAGAGTTATGGCTTTTTCAGGCTCTTCTAAAATTGAAAATTGGCTTTCAACCAAGCTGTTTGGCATAAAATGATTTTGCCTATTACTTATCCTTTTTCGAGCTGTTTTTTTTTTAACCTTTAAATAAACTAAATAATAATTCTTAACATTAAGTATTGATCTATATTTTTCTTTAAGGGCGGAGCAAGTGACAACAAGATTTTTATTTTTTTCCCTTTTAATAATTTCTTCTCTAATTTTAATAAGCCAATCATATCTATCCTCGTCATTTAAGGGGATGCCCGAACTCATTTTTTTTACATTATTTTTACTGTGATAGTCATCTCCTTCTATTAGAAAAGCATTCATTTTTTTACAAAGTTTTTCTGCTATTGTTGTTTTTCCTGAACCAGCAACACCCATAATCAAAAAAGTAACAAATTTTTTATTCATAATTTAGTCCAATAAGGTTTTATCTTATTGTCATCCTTTTTACTCCTTATAGGATGAAGTCCAAAAAAACTTCTTTGTAATTGGATAGTTTCTCCAATTTTATGATTTGAAAAAATTAAATCATAATATGCAAGATTCGAAGTTAAGACTGGGCAAGGGAGGCCAGATCTCATTCCGTTTGAATTAAATTCCCTTATTAATTTGAATTTTTTTGAACATTTTTCTTCAATTAAACTATTTAGAAATTCAAAATTTAAGTTTTTGTGATTTTTATATTCTTGAGATATATAATTAATGTAATCGCCTTGTAATATACATCCTGCACTCCATGCCTGAAAAATATCCTCTATGTTATAATCAAAAAAATCCCAAACATTAGATCTTTTTATAAGATTAAGGCCTTGATATAGCGAGCAGGCGAAATTAAAAAAGATGATTTCTTCGAGGGCTAATTCAACATAATCAATTTTTTCAGAAACTATTTGGACATTATTATTAACTTTTGATTTTTGCTTAAAATTATTTGAAAGCGATCTTGTAGAAACAGCTTCATAAATTGACGGAATACTTACTCCAAGTTCTAAAGCTGCCTTTATGGCCCAAATCCCTGTTCCATTTTGCTCTATTTTGTTATCTACTTCGTCTATGAAATATTGGCTATTATTATTTTGAGCACTTATTATTTCCGAGGTGATCTCTAAAAGAAAAGAAGAAGACTGAGTTTTTAATATTTCTCCGAATTTTTTAGTTCGTAAATTATTATCCATATTATAAGCGTGTTCTAAAATATTACTTATTTCTGCTAATCCTTGCATAAGCGCATATTCAATACCGTTATGAATTAATTTTACAAAGTGACCGGATCCCGCGCTTCCAAAATAACAGCAGGCACTTTTGTTATCAATTTTAGCACTTATATCTTCAAATATACACCTTACTTTTTCCCATGCGCTTTTTGAACCTCCAACCATTATAGCAGGGCCATTCTTAGCTCCTCTAGGCCCGCCTGAAATACCAATTCCTAAAAAACTAATGTTATGATCCTTTAAAAGTTTTTCTCTTTCAATCGAATGTAAATATAATGAGTTTCCTAGGTCTGCAATTATATCTTTTGGATTTAAATAATTTGTCAAATCATTTATACACTCATCAATTTTATTTGCTGGAAGGCTTAGCAATATTATTCTTGGTGAGGGGGTCTTATCAATTAGCTCTTTAGTAGAATTTAATAAACATAAATTTTTGACATTGTCATTATTTATGCTTTCAACAATTAATTTATTTTTTTCATACGCATTTACTTGATAATTTTTAGAAACCATATTTTTAGCTAAATTATAGCCCATTGGACCAAGTCCAATAAGTGCAATATTCATACTATCTATTACCCATTTTATTTAAACATTATTTTTTTATAACAGTATAAAATATTGTTTACTATTAGATTTAACTTAACTTAGATCTTGTTTGACTTACATATAGAATTATTCCTCCAACAATTATTAAAGTCGTTCCAATAATACTGATTTTGTCAGGTAAAATTTGAAAAATAAAGAAATCATAAATACATACAAAAATCAAAGTGAAATAAAAAAAGGGTGCTACAAAATGAGCTTCACTTCTTTTCATTGCTTGAATAAAACATATTTGTGCGCAAAGCATGAGTGCGCCAACAAAAAACAAAGCTAAAATTTGTTTTATGTTTGGTGAAATCCAGATGAAATATATCGGTATCGATGAAATCATTAATCCAATTCCATTATTTATTAGCAATATTTGTTTAGGTTTTTCTTCTATTGTAAGAATTTTTATAAATATAGACTCTAGTCCTAAAGCTAAAGCTCCAAAAATTAATAATATATAGACAAATTGTATTTCTAACAGATTATTTTCTGGCCTAATTAAAACAATTGCTCCAATAAAGGTAATAGCCACCGCAAACCATTTTGTAGTTTTAACAGTCTCTCCTAATAATGGTATAGCAAAAATCATTGTAAAAATTGGGTTGATAAATATCAAAGCTGTTGCATCTGAAACAGGTATTAGAATTGAAGTTCCGAATAATATAGTTATTCCAATCCATCCACAAAAAGATCTACTAAAATGAAGTTTATGGTTAGGCTGAATTATTTTTGATTTTGTTTTCAAAAAAAAAAGAAAAATTAAAATAAATGCAAAAAGAAATCTAGAATGGCTAATTTGCATTGGATTTAATGGTTTTCCTAATAAGTCTGTGCCCAATACTTTAGCGATCATAGTTGTTCCACCAATAAATAAAGAGACAAAAATCATGTAGCAAATTGAAGAAAGTGTATTATTTTTAATTATCATTTATTTTAATTATTTTAGAGATTGGTGTGTAGAAAATCTCTAATATAACGAAACCAGTTATTACAAATATTGCTATTAATTGATTGATGCTGATATCGTCCTTCAAAATAAAAAAAGCGAGACAAAGTGCTATTACAGGTTTTAAAAAGAATAAGTAATTACCGCGAGCAACATCAGGGATTTTAGAAAGTCCCCATAGCCACAAAATGAAGGCAATGCAAGTGTTCCAAATACCAAGGGCAATGATTGAAAAATATTCAACACTTGATCGATCAAAAAGATCAAGTGGGTTTACCCATATACCCCAGATTATGCCAATAGATGGATATAATGCCAAAAATCCAAGGGTGAAAGTGTATGTTGTCATTCGAACAGACCCGTATAATTGCACATAAGGCTTTACCATTACAAGATAGATTGCGCCAACTAGAGCGCATCCTATTGATAAACATATTCCAGTTAAACTGTTACTTGTTCCACTAAGTTGATCAAGATAACCATCCGTTAACAAAAATATGCATCCTAAGAAAGCTCCAATACCACTGATAATTTTTGGAGGTGTTATTTTTGTTCCTTCAATAACTCTTGCCACAAAAACCACACCTATCGGCATTATTGTTACCATAGTGGCAACTTGTACAACAGATGCAAAATCTAAAGCCCAGTGAAATAGAAATTGACCGAAAGCCATTCCTAAAACAGAAAGAATTACAATAGGATAAGCATTTTCCTTTAGTGGTTTAATTAATTTTCTAGAGGCAGAATTTAACATGCATAGAATTAAGAGTGCAAATCCTCCCAATCCAAATCTCCAAACAGAGACTTCAACACCAGTTATACCAGATAGTTTTACAAAAAATTCTGAACTAGCATGACCACATACACCTAAAAAAGCAGCTAAATAAGCTAATATGATAATTGTTTTATTACTTTGCGTCATAAAATTAAAACAAAAATCAAAACTTTAAAACTAGTTGCCTTCGATAATTTTCAATATCTTTGGTGGTGACATCGGTAAACTATAAGATCTTTTTCCAATAGCTTGATATACAGCATTTGAAATGGCGGCCAAAGGTGGAACCAATGGAACTTCACCAACTCCTCTAACACCTTGTGGATGTTTTGGGTTAGGAACTTCAATTAAAACTGTATCTAGCATAGGTAAATCAGAACAAACTGGCATTCTATAATCAAGGAACCCTGTGTTATCCAAATGACCTTGTTTGTTATAAATATACTCTTCACTCAAGGCCCATCCAATTCCTTGCGCACAGCCACCTTGCAGTTGACCTTCAACATAATCTGGATGAATAGCCTTTCCCACGTCCTGTATAGAAGTATATTTTTTTACTCTTACTATGCCTAAGTCGATATCAACTTCAACATCACAAATATGAGTTGCAAATCCGCCTTCAGCTCCTTCAGTGTTCACTTGATAACCTGCACCAATAGGTCCTCCAGTAGCAGTAGCTTTACCAGCCAATTCTGCTAAAGATAATGGATCAAAATTACCAGCATTGTCTCCAGCTGGACGAGCTTCACCATTTTCCCATTCAATAGCTTCTTCATCAATCCCCCAAATTTTAGCGGCTCTTTGTTTAAGTTGCTTAATTACTATTTTAGCGGATTCAGTTACAACCATTGCAGATGCAAATAAGACTCTACTTCCTCCAGTCAAATTACTATATCCAATGGTTGCTGTGTCACCTATTAACACAGAAACTCTATCATGATGGATACCTAAAAGTTCTGCGGTAATATTTGCGATAGAAGCTCTAGAACCCCCAATATCAGGGTGACCAGTAGTAACAACTACATTTCCATCTTCTGTAATATTAAGTTGTGCACTAGATTCTCCGCCAGCATTAAACCAAAATCCACTTGCAACACCTCTTCCTTGATGCTTCCCTAGTTGGGATTTGTAATGTGGATGGTTTATTGCAGCATCTAGTGTTTCCATGTAACCCATTGTTGGATACGTTGGCCCATGTACAGCTTTGGTGCCTTCTTTTGCAGCATTTAATTTTCTCAATTCAAGCGGACAAATTTTTAAAGCTTCTGCAATTTCATCCAATACGCATTCAACACCGTAAGCGCCAATTGGTGCCCCAGGCGCTCTATATGCTGCAACCTTACATCTATTCGATACAACATCATATCCAAATGTATGCGCATTAGGAATATCATAAGGCGCTAATGAACATCCAACGGCACCTCTAATCGGAGATCCAGGAAATGCACCAGCCTGAAGATAATATGTACCTTGAGCAGCTACAATCTTACCATCTTTGGTAGCTCCGATTTTAATTTTACTTTTTGAGCCTGACGTAGGTCCAGAAGCCCTCATCGTATCTTCTCTATTCATCACAATTTTAACAGGACGACCTGTTTTTTGGGACAAAACTGTTGCTAGAGGTTCAAGATAAACAATTGTTTTACCACCAAAACCTCCACCAATTTCAGCTGGTATAGCTCTTATATTACTTTGGGGAATACCTGTAAGAAAAGATGTCATGGCCCTTACCATAAATTGACCTTGACTTGAACTCCAAATAGTAGCTCTACCATCGGCTGCCACACTTACAAGGCATGAATGAGTTTCTAAATAACCTTGGTGGACAGCTTCTGTTTTGAAATCGCGTTCTATAATAACATCGGCTTTTGCAAAACCTTCTTCTATATCACCTTTTTTGTGCTCTAGAGTACCGGCTATGTTAGACGGTTTATCATTAAATTTAATATGATCGTGTAAAATTGGAGCATCTGGTTTAATTGCGTCTTCAATGTCAATAGCCCAAGGTAATATTTCATAATCTACTTCAATAAGCTTACATGCTTCTTCTGCTATTGCTTCTGTGGTAGCAGCCACTGCTGCTAGTGGATGACCATGAAACAGTACTTTGTCTCTAGCCATAACATTTCTACACATCCAGCGCATATCTTGTATACCGAGAATTACAGGTTTATCTAATGGAAAATCAACAATATCTTTAGAAGTAATTACAGCTTTAACACCGTCAATAGCTTCCGCTTTCTTAGTGTTAATCGATTTGATCCTAGCATGTGGGTGAGGGCTTCTTAATACATGCCCCCATATCATTCCAGGCATAGTAGTATCTGAAGAATACTGAGCTCTACCAGTTACTTTTTCTGCACCATCAGGTCTAACTGTGTTTTTCCCAATCCATTTATTACTAATCTCATTCATTATGCAGTCTCCTTCATATCTTCAGCAACCTCAAGAACCGCTTTAACGATTTTGTCATAACCAGTACATCTACATAAATTTCCAGCCAACCAAAATCTTACCTCAGTTTCAGTTGGTGATGGATTATGATCTAGTAGAGCTTTTGAAGCCATCAGAAAACCAGGTGTACAAATACCGCATTGTAACGCTGCTTTTTCTAAAAACTTTTGTTGTAAGGCATGAAGCTTTCCACCTTCTGACATACCTTCAATCGTCTCTAATTTACTACCTTGGGCTTCAGCGGCTAACATTAAGCATGAGCAGACAAGTTCACCATCTAAAATAATACTGCAGGAACCACAATCACCTGAGCCACAACTTTCTTTAGAACCCGTTAACTCTAATTGGTTTCTTAAAACATCTAGCATAGTGTCATGAGGTTCACATAGATACTCGACATTTTCATTATTAATTTTTGTTGAAACTTGAATTTTACCCATAAGTTAATTTCCTTTAATTCTATCAATTGTAGTTAATGTTGCTCTTTTAAATAAAACACCAGCAACTTTAGTTCTGTAATCTATAGTTCCTCTTTTGTCGTCAATAGGGTTGCATGAATCCATACAAATTTTTGAAACTTTGTCTAAAATCTCAGAGTTAAGATCTGATCCAATCATTATTTTTGAAGCTTCTTTTATAAGAAGTGGCGTTGGAGCAACTGCGCCTAAAGAAACTCTAGCAGCAGTACAAACATTATTTTCAAAAGTAATGTTAACTCCACAACCTACAACAGCAATGTCCATTTCAGTTCTTGGTGTCATCCTCAAATAGGTGTCAGAGGAGTGTGTTTCACGTTTTGGAAATTTTAGGCTTACTAACATTTCTCCATTATTCAACACTGTTTTTCCAGGACCAATATGAAATTCTTCGATTGGTATCTCTCTTTTACCATTTGGTCCAGCTATTAAAGCAATACATCCAGCTGCAATCAATGCTGGAACGCTGTCACCTGCTGGAGATCCATTACAAATATTTCCACCTAACGAAGCTCTTCCTTGTATTTGTTCTGAACCAATAAGTCTAAAAGCTTCAAGAACACCTGGCCAAAGTTTAGAAAATTTCTTATTTCTATTTAAGTTTACACCTGACACAGAGGCACCTATTACAAATTCATTTTCTGATATTTCTTCTATTGAATTTAGTTCAACTATTTTTTTTACATCTATAACTAAATTTGGTTTCCTAATTCCACTTTTAATTTGAACTAATAAATCCGTACCTCCAGCTAAAAATCTAGCTGAACCATCTGCTTTTGAATGAGCATTAACAGCTTCTTCAATTGTTGAGGCTGCTAAGTATTGAGTATCTGACATTTTTACTCCCGAAATTTTAAATTTGTATATGTGATCAAAGACTTGTATTAATAAATAACAACTAAATACTTCTTATTCAATATTTAAGTTCCTTTTAAACACTATTTCTGCATGAAAATATTCACTAACGCTCATTTTTTATTAACCTTAACTTCTTTGTTTTGGGCTTTTAATACAATTGCAGGCAGAGCAGCAGTAGATGAAGTTTCACCATTGCTTGTCGTAAGTGTCAGATGGTTTTTTGTATCAATTTTATTAACTTTTTTATGTAGAAAAGAGTTATTTGAAACTTGGAAAGTTTTAAAATATAGACTCAAATGGTTAGTCATTATGGGCTTGTTTGGTTTTACTAGTTTCAACTCTTTTTATTATGTTGCCGCACATGATACTATAGCTATAAATCTAGGATTAGTTCAAGGTACTATGCCTGCTTTTATAATAATTATATCTAGAATTTGGTTAAAAGAAAAAATAAATATACCCCAACTAATTGGTGTAATCATTACGTTTGTTGCTGTTTTGTTAGTTGTAAGTTCAGGAAATCTCTATGCACTTATGAAACTTCAATTAAATAAAGGAGATATTGTGATGATATTTGCTTGTACTTTATATGCTGTTTATGCTGTAGGGCTTAGAAAAAAACCAAAAATTGGAGCTTTAGTTTTACTTACATTTTTTTCGTATGTAGCATTTATTGGATCTTTACCTGGATTATTTTATGAAAATTTTACCAGCAATTTAGTTTTGCCAGGTATGAAAGGTATAATCATTTTAAGTATTATAATTATCTTTCCATCTTTTTTAGCGCAAATATTTTTTATGAAAGGAGTTGAAAAAATTGGACCAGCAAGATCAGGTCTTTATACTAACCTAGTACCTGTGTTTGCTTCTATTTTAGCTGTTCTTCTTCTTGGTGAATTATTCAAATTGTATCACTTAATTTCTTTAATTTTAATTTTCTTAGGAATTTATATGTTTGAAAAAAAGAGAGATCAGGTTAATTAAGTACATTAATTAAAAAAACTTTTTAATAATGTTATTGACTGGTTATAATTTATGTTTTTAGATTTATCTTACAGCTCTATGCAAGGTTTAATTTTATTGGTTGCACTTATTTTTTCCGGCCGAGCTTTTAGAGAGAATTGGATAAAAAAAGGCAAAAATTGGATTTACAAATCTTGGTTCTTTGGATTAATTTCCTCTTTATCATTTTTAATATTAGCACTAATACCAATGAAAGGATAAAAAGTTAGCTATTTCTTTTGCAATTTATTTGGTCAATAAGAGGATTATTAGGATCTATATCCTTTTTACATATTGAGCACTTATCTGATCCAGAAATTGCATTAAGACCACCACAACTGCCTTTAATGTTTTTACCCATTAACATTACACCAAGTGACATTAATATTATGATTATAGAAAGGAGTGTAAATGTTATAAAAAAAATTTCCATACAACTCTGATACATTATTATGAGATTAAATTCAATTTTTACTTATATAAATTTTTAAACTGGCTACTTTTAATTTTCAATAATTTATCTTCTACTTCATCCACAAACATAACAGCAATTTTTTCATTTTCTGCAATCTTTAATCCTACTTTACTTCCCATAGCAAGCATTGCTGTTGCCCATCCATCGGCACTCATTGCATTTTTATATACTACTGTCACTGATTTTGTTGAGTGTGTAATCGGCATCCCATCTTTAGGATTTATAATATGTGAATACTTTGTTCCATTTTTTGAAAAGTAATTTTTATAATCGCCTGAAGTAGCTACTCCTTTATTTGATACAGTAATAATCTCTTTAATCAACTTCTCATCTAATTTTGGATTTTCTATTCCAATTACCCAATCTTTTTTATTTTTATTATGCCCTTTTGCAAATATATCCCCTCCAATATCAATGATATAATTTTTTAAATCTAGATCATCTAATGTTTTAGCAATAATATCTATTCCGTAACCTTTACCTATAGCTGATAAATTTAGTTTAATATCTTCATTTTTTTTTAATAATTGATTTTTGGAATTAATGTGTAGCAGTTTATTTTGATTAACTAAGTTTAGAGTGTCTTTTATTTTATCTTTACTTGGAACTCTCTCAATAGTGTTATTTTTTGAATAACCAAACCCCCATAATTCTATCAACGGATCTAAAGTTAAATCAAAATATCCATCACTTTTATCATTTATAATAATTGCCTCTTTGAAAACATTTATTAAATCATTAGAGATACTGATTGGTTCTGTAGTTCTATTATTATTTAACTGACTAATTTCTGAAGTTTCATCCCAATTAGATAAAATTTTATTAGCTATAGACAAAGCATCTTTAATCTCTAATTGTAATTTTTCTTTCGTTATAGTTTTTGGAATGTCTACTAAGCTTATTAAATAATAAGTACCCATAGTATTGCCTTTAAGGTCAATATTATGGCTTTTATTTTCAGCACATGATGATAATGACAAATAAAGAATTATATAGATAAAAAAATTAAAGTATGACATTACGAGTAATTACTATTTCATAAAATTATCATAAACTAATACA
>CABXSI010000012.1 GCA_902514865.1 uncultured SAR116 cluster alpha proteobacterium | reverse complement strand
AGTTACAAATATATTGATAAAAATTAAAGGAATTGGACATTGGACAATTAATAATTATAAAATATTTGCTCTACAAGATACAAACGCTTGGCCATCTGCAGACTTAGCCCTCCAAGAAGCTGTTAAACTAATAAAAGGATTAGAAACAAGACCAAATGAAAAACAGATGGAAAAAATTGGAAGCATGTGGAAGCCTCATAGGGCGGCGGCAGCCCTATTTTTGTGGCACTTTTACAATAAAGTAAAAATAGAAAAAGCAAGCTATACATTATGATTAGTTTAAAAAAACTTTTACACTTAGTTGATTTAGCAAGGAAATGTAATAAATGTGCAATGTTGCATTTTCAAAATCTTAGTATTAATCAGGTAAAGTACAAAAATGACAACTCTCCACTTACTGAAGCAGATCTTGAAGTTAATCAAATAGCCGTAAATGGGATAAAAAAACTTTTTCCAAAAGTAAAAATTGTTAGTGAAGAATTTGAGAGATCTCAGAAATTCTTCCAAAATAATAATGTTTTTTGGTTAATTGATCCAATCGATGGTACCAAAGAGTTTATAAATAAGAAACCAAATTTCACTGTAAATTTTGCTCTTATAAAAAATAATTCACCCATATTTGGATTAATATCACAACCTTACACTGGTAATATTTGGTATAACTTCAAAGATAAGGCATGGAAATTAAAAAAAAATAAAGAATTAGAAAGTTCTAAGCAAATACAATGTAATCAAATTGATTACAATAATATAAAAATTTTAAGCAGCTTAAATCATAGATCAATAGAATTAGAAAATTGGATTTCTATTGTTAATCCTGTCTCAGATCAAGATGTTGGATCTAGTATAAAGTTTTGTTATTTAGCTGAAGGTCAAGTAGATTTTTATCCTCGTACTTCTCCAACTATGGAGTGGGACATCGCAGCTGGGCATAGTATTCTTAAAGCCGCTGGCGGAAATATTATTTCCAATTCAGGTTTGGAAATAAGATATGGTAAAGAAAATTTCAAAAATGAAAAATTCTTAGCATATGGTCTTACTAATGATTTACCATGTAAGTTTCTATTAAATCTAAGTAATACAAATAACAAAAAATATGAAATCGATCTAACCTTAGCAGCTAATGCTTTAAATAAAAAAGAATTAGTAGCGTTTCCTACTGAGACCGTCTATGGGATTGGGGCAATAGGAAATAGTAAAAAAGCAATTAAAAGCATATATTCTGCTAAGGATCGTCCATTAAGCAATCCTTTGATAGCTCATACATATAATAAAAACGAAGCTGAAAAATATGTTCAATTTACTGATGTAGCAAATAGATTAGCTAATAAATTCTGGCCAGGTCCATTGACCATAGTATTACAAACAAAAAAAAATGATAAATCAAATCTATTGTCACAAGGTAAAAGTAGTCTTGGAATTAGAGTACCATCTCACCCTGTAGCACTTGATTTGCTAGAAAGAGTTAAAATCCCAATTTTAGCTCCTAGTGCAAATAAGTCTGGTGGTGTAAGTCCAACAACTGCTAAACATGTTATTGATGATTTTGGACCAAAATTTAAAGGGGATGGTTGGAAACTTTCTAAAATAATTGATTACGGGTTTTGTGAAGTTGGAATTGAATCTACTGTAGTTGATTGTCGTGGAGATAACCCAATTATACTTAGACACGGCTTTATAACTGCTGAGATGATTTATAATACTCTAAAAACTAAAGTCTTAGATATTAAAAGCAATGAAGAGATGATTTCTCCTGGATTATTAAAAAGTCACTACTCACCAAATGCAAATGTCCATTTAAATCAAAAATCTAATATAAAAAATAGTGGCTGGTTAATTTTTGGGAATACTCCAAAGTCATTGCAGAAAAAACAAAATCTGTTTAATTTAAGTCCTAATAAAAATTTAATTCAAGCATGTTATTTGCTATTTTCAGGGTTACGTTACCTAGATTCTTGTGGTGTTGAAAATATTCAAGTAATGCCAATCCCCAACAAAGGAGTTGGAATTGCTATAAATGATCGCTTGAAAAGAGCGTCTTATAAAACTTAACAAATTAATTAGGAAAAAAATGCAACAAACACTTTTAGATATTGATTTCAGAACACTTAATCTAAAACACCCACCTTTATTCAATAAAGATGATCATAGTAAATACGTAAATGACTGGCGAGGACAATATAAAGGACAAGCTGCAGCTATATTAAAACCTATTAATACAGAAGAAGTTTCAGCTATCTTAAGATTTGCCTATGAAAATAATGTTGATGTTGTTCCTCAAGGAGGAAACACAAGCCTCTGTGGGGCAGCAACACCAGATAACAGCGGAAGATCTATCATTATTTCATTAGAGAAAATGAATAATGTTCGACATTTTAATAAAGCTTCTCAAACTATTACTGTTGAGTCCGGTATGGTACTATCTCAAATTCACGAAATAGTAGAAAATAAAAATTTGTTTTTTCCACTAAGTTTAGGTGCTAAAGGGTCATGCATGATCGGTGGGAATTTATCAACAAATGCTGGTGGCGTTAATGTTTTAAAATATGGTAATACAAGAGAACTTTGCCTTGGTTTAGAAGTGGTTTTACCAGATGGTAAAATAATGAATTTGCTTTCAGAACTCAAAAAAGATAACACTGGATATGATTTAAAAAATATTTTTATTGGAGCGGAAGGTACCCTTGGGATAATAACTGCAGCTACTTTGAAACTTTTTCAATTGCCAAAAATGATCTCTACATTATTTGTAGAAACGGATAGAATATCTAACGCTATAAAATTGCTTAATGTCTTCAAGTCTTATTTTCCAGACAGAATTGAATCATTTGAACTTATGCCAAAAGTTTTCTGGGAGGTTGCTAAAAATAATATCGAAAAAATTATATTACCTTTAGATAAAATACCTGAGATGGGTGTTTTGATAGATATTTCTAGTTATTCTAAGGACGATACTTTTCCAAATGAAAAAGGTGAAATCCCAATAATTAAAACTATTGAGAACGTCTTGGAAGAATGTTTTGAAAAAAACTTAATATCTGATGCAACTATTTGTAAAAATGATAATCAAAGTAAATCACTATGGTCAATCAGAGAAGCCGCAGCAGAGTCTGAAAAAAAAGAACTTGAAAAATCTAACTTAATTAAATGTTTAAAACACGATATTTCTCTTCCTGTTGAATCTATTGACAATTTTCATAAAGATGCACAAAGTATGATCTCAAATTTTTTGCCCAGATTAAAAACTATCTATTTTGGTCATTTAGGTGATGGCAATCTCCATTATAATATCTTTGGTAATGGATCATTACCAGACGGATTTAAGGGTAAAAGCCAAGATTTAACTAACAAGCTTTATAAGATTGTCCACAAATATAATGGATCTTTTTCTGCTGAACATGGAATAGGGCAATTAAAGAAGAGTAATTTAAAAACTCACAAAAATGATGTTGCCTATTCTCTAATGAAGATCATTAAAAATCAACTAGATCCAAAAGGAATTATGAATCCAGGCAAAGTTTTATTTTAAAATTTAATAATTTGAATTAAACTATCAACAATAAATTCTTTTTAGCACATAAGGAAAAAAATGAAAATTTTTAAAATATTTTATGTTTTAATATTTTTTATTTCTGTAGAGACTTTTGGTCAAGAGGATAAAAATTTATTATCGAATAGTGATGAGGTTAATTTCTCAAGTGATAACATAGAAGTAGATGAAGAAAATAAAATTGTAATTGCATCAGGTAATGTTGTGATCATAAACGATGCAAGAAAAATTCAAGCTGACAAGGTTACATATAATCAAAAATCCGATAAGGCTATAGCTGTTGGTAATGTCGTGTTAACAGAAAAAGACGGATCTATATATGAAACAGATAATGCGATTTTAACAAATGAATTCAAATCTGTTGTTGCTATACCACTTTTTGGTAAACTAGTTGATAAATCAATTATTAGAGCTAAGAAATTTAATAAAAATAATCTTGGTGAAAGTTTTTTTCGTGAAGGTGTATATACTGCTTGTGAATGTGATTTAAAAAAAGATGAAACACCAATATGGAGACTGGAAACTAAGCTAATAAAACATGACCCAAAAACACAAACTGTTTACTTGAAACATCCTGTAATGAAAATATTTTCTTTGCCAGTTTATTATCTTCCATATTTAAGTTTTCCAGATTGGACCATAAAAAGACGTTCAGGTTTTCTAACACCTGTTTATGGTTATTCAAAACAAAATAGGTTTCATGTTAAAGTTCCATATTATTTTGCTCCTGCAAATGATCCTACTTGGGATATGACATTTACATCTCACCAAAATGGAAAAACGGGACATGCTGACCAATTGAATATTAGAAAGGAATATGAAAAAACAACATTAGAAACTAATATTTATAAAGGAAATTTAGATACTGACAAATCTAATGGAGATAACGTATTTGGTCTCAATCTAAAAGTTTCATCTGAGTTGAAAAATAATTGGACTATGAAACTTGGGGCTAAGTATGCAGATCAGAATACTTTTATGAGACGGTACGGTTTTGACGAAGCATCAAGATATAAAAGTTTTGTAGAGCTAGAAAAAATAAACAAAAATTCACTTTCATTTATTGAAATTTATAATATTCAAAATCTAGATGAGAATAGTATCAATAACGAGCCAGTATTAGCTCCATCAATATCACACCATATTTTTAATAGTAATGAAAAATATAATTACGACATTAAATTTAATGCTCATTCAATTTATAATGATGAAAGTTACGATATTAAAAGATGGTCTGGAGTTGGAAAAATAAACAAAAAATTTAATTATGATAATCTACTTTTAGAATCAGATGTAAATGTAGGTTTAGATTTATATTCTATCCAAGGAAGACCCTCAACTGATAGAAACGATAATAGATATATTGATAGAGTGTCTTCAGGATTTTCAATTGCTGCAAGTCAGCAATATGTTTTAATAAATCACTCAACAAGCCTTTTTATAGAGCCTAAAATTCAATTTAGCTCGGTTTTTTCCTCTGATAGGACCGACGAAGTTCCAAATAGAGATTCTGCAGAATTTAAGTTAGATCAAGCTAATTTGTTTTTAAACAATCAATTCCAAGGAAGGGATAATATTCAAAAAAATGATCGAATAAATATTGGTATTACTTCACTGGTTATGACAGAAAACTTAGGTGATTTTAATTTTTTTATAGGACAAAGTCAAAAAGTTAGTGGTACTCAAAAAAATGTAACTGTAGCTAATGAAAATAGGCAATCACACATAATCAACTCAATAGACTGGAATCCAAGTGAAATGTATGCATTTTCGTGGTTCTCATTATACAACCATCATAATTTTAAATCAGATACATCAGACTTTAGTTTTAGTGGATCTTTGGATGGATGGAACTATTCAGCAAATCATAAGTCAGTTGATGGTGAATTTGTTTCTAATAACATTGATCGAGAAGAATTAAAACTGGGATTATCTAAAAATTTTTTAAACTGGAAGACTAGCTATTCCAGAACATATGACTTAAATAATCAAGACGAAAAAGTTATAACTGAAACTCTAGGTTTGGAATATTCAGGAACAGGGTATATGTTTGGAAATTGCCTAACTATTTTGTTTGAGTATAAAAGTAATGGAGGTTTAGCAGACAGAGATTTACTTGCTGAAGACGCTGTTTATTTAACATTTAATTTTAGAAATCTAGGAAATCTTAGTTACTAATGATGAATTGAAATTAAAACTTCAAATAAATGTTTTAAAAATTAATCAAATACATATGTAAATTTATTGATCAGTTCTTGCGCTAATTCTTTATTAAATAATCTTGGTACTTTAAATAAAGCTTGTCTGCCACAAATCTGATAAACAGGTAAAATTTCTTCAATAATATGATAATAAGATCTATTATTATAATCATCAAAGATTATTAAACTGTTTGTCTTTGCATTGATTAAACTATAGAGGAAACAAGCAACTCTGAATCTACCATCAATAAGGATAACATCTGCTTTTTCATTGAAATTCCATACGTTACTAATATAGTCAATAAACTTGTATCTATATTCATAGGATTTAGGTCGACCCCAATTCTCTAAATCACCCAAATTAATCCAATTTAATTTTATACGATAGTCCTTGTTAGAAACATCAATTGTGTTTATCCATTTCTTATCTGTATCAACAGAAATTATTTTTGATTTTGTGTTTTCTAAAACCCAACGAGTTGATGCTCCAACACCGTACTCAAAATAACTATTGCAACTAATTAAATATTTTTTGAAAAGATAGTCGTCTCCATCAAAAAGGATTATTTCTTCTTTTTGCCTTTTTGACATTACTTATTCAAATCTCTAATAATTGCAAAAAAATTAAACCAATAAAAACGTAATCTTCCTGTAAAAGTTTTATTTGTTTTAAGTTTGTTATATTGTTCAATACCACAAGATGTTTTAATTCTAAATGTTTTATCTGTAAATTTTTTCATGCATATTATAATTCTAAAGGTTAAACGTTTGTAATAACATATAAAAATTAATTTTTGATTATTTTTTATGAAAAAATACTATGTTTTTTGATGGGAAGTTTATTCCCCAATTTCGTTGATTTGCGATAACCTTAAAAGTATTTTTTTTATAAAAAACCACATGGGTTGGATCACGTCTATAATACCAATTCTTGAATAAATAATCTTCAGTCATAAATGATGTCATAATGGCAAACCAAGAGTTTCTTGATAGCAATCCATCAATTTTATTAAATTCTTCATAAGGTTTAAAGAAGTGCTCAACAACTTCTGAACAAGTAATAAAATTAAATTTTCTAAAAAAAACATTGTCATTTTTAAAAAAAAATGGGTCATATAACTCAACATGAAATCCATTTTTCCTAAGAATATCTGCTAAAGCTGGAGCATATCCACATCCATAATCCAAACCAATATCATTAGTAGAAATTTTTTCTTTAAGTGGTTCAATAAGATTTAATAGAAATTTCCTATAACGAGTATCATTAATTTGATTATTATGTTTTAAATAGTGTTTTTTTTCTTTATTGCTAGAAATAAATTGAATAGGGTCTAACATAGTTGCTTTACAGAACGAACATTGCCAATAATCTAAATTTTTTACATTTAAAAAAAACTTTATCTTATTACTTTTACAGACTGTGCAAATTTTCATTAGGTAAAACTGTAAACAATATCTTTAGACTATAATAAAATTAAAAAATCTTGTATTTTATTGAGGCAATTTAATTGTGAAAAAAATAATTGTAAAAAATAATTTGTTTAATAAAAGTGAAAAACTGTTCATTCTCATAGGCATATTAGGATTATTCCCTTTTATTATTGGCTTATTTGATTTATTGAATGATAAAAATAATTTATTCTTTGAAGTAAATCTACCAAAATATTATGGATCAATCATTTTAACATTTTTAGGGGCAATGTATTGGGGTTGTATATTGAATTTACCCCCGAAAAGTCTTGTTCCTGGACAAATTAAATCTTACATAATAATTTGGTCTGTAACACCTTCAATTTTGGCGATTACAATTCTATTTATAAAAAATAATTTCAGTCTTTTAATATTATCTATGGGCTTCTTATTATGTCAATTTGTTGACGAAATATTTAATAAATATTTATCATTTCCTAGTTGGTATTTACCTTTAAGACGCATACTAACATTTATTGTAGTAATTCTTTTAATTTTTTCGTATTTCATTATTCAAAATCCATGAGAATTTAATGACTAATTTTCCTTTGAAAAAATCAGAAGTTATTACGAATTTGGTTCATTTCAGTCAAAATAACCTTCAGAATTATTCATCCAATAGAAATTTTGATTATGGGCCACCTCATCATAATGTTTCAAAAATTTCTCCTTATCTTAGAAGAAGGTTTATAAGTGAGGAAGAGATTTTAGGGATAATACTTCAAAATCATAAAATTAATAACATAGAAAAGTTCATAGAAGAAATTTTTTGGAGAACATATTGGAGAGGTTGGCTTGAAACACATCCTTGGATTTATGATCAATATAGGGTTCATGATGAAGATCAAAATATACCAAAAAAAACAGGTATAAAATGTTTTGAACATTGGAAAGAAGAGTTATTAGATACTGGATATCTTCATAATCATTCACGGATGTGGTTTGCAAGTATTTGGATCTTTACATTAGGCTATAGCTGGCAGTCTGGAGCTAATTTTTTCAAAAATAACTTACTTGATTATTGTCCTGCCTCAAACACTTTAGGATGGAGATGGGTTGCTGGATTACAAACAATCGGTAAACCTTATATTGCAAGAGCAGATAATATAAAATTCTTTACCAATGGAAGATTTGATCCCCAAAACGAATTAAAAGAAAATTATATATTTAATGATCAAAATAGTACGAATGGTAAATCAAAAGAATTTATAAGTTATGGTGAAAAAAAAATAAAAAAATATGATAATTTAGGTGTTATTTTAAATAATAATGATCTTTCTTTACACCAACTATTAAAAGAAAAAAGAATAAATTACAAATGCTGTTTATTTTTAAAAAAACACAAAACTATTTTGATTAATAATTTTCAAAAAAAATTATGTGACGATATTAAAAATGATGACCAAGAAGTTGTATTTGTAAATAATTTTGAGGCTATTTATTCATGGTTAAAAGATAAAAAAATCAAACATTTAATTTTACCTTATGAAACAGTCGGAAATAAAATATTCTATAAACATGAATTTTTAAAGACTATCACAAACTTAGAAGTAAATTATACCTTTTACTTAAGAGAATGGGACGGTAATGCTTTTCCACACGCAACAAAAGGTTTTTTTAATTTTAAAAAAAATATTGGTACTTTAGTAAATAAAGCAAGAAATTATAATAGAATTTAGGTTGTCATTTTTAAAAAATAAATAAATTTTCTAGTTTAGCTCTATAAAAAACTTTAATTAAAACTATTTGATTCACCAATTCTGCAATTAATGTTTTTTTATTTTTAAACATAAATGAATATTTTTTTACTACGCCATTGATACGAATTTTTTATGAGTTCATTTGAATTTATAGAAACATCAATTTCAATAAGTAAAGCATCAGTTAGACCTTTTGATCAATCGTGACAAAAGATTTTAGTGAGTATTTTTGTCATAATACTTTCTTTTGAATGGTTAAAAGGATTTTTTCATAATGTAT
This sequence comes from uncultured SAR116 cluster alpha proteobacterium, assembly GCA_902514865.1. GTDB lineage: Bacteria > Pseudomonadota > Alphaproteobacteria > Puniceispirillales > Marisalimonadaceae > Marisalimonas. Next base: position 16,122 of record CABXSI010000012.1, on the reverse strand, counting down.
GTCTAATGTGTTAAACTTATATTTTAGATTTTTTACAAATAAAATTAATAGTTATCTTATTTTTAAGTTAGTGTTTAAAGTAAGTATCAATAAATATATTGACAAATACATTTTTTTACATAATATGTTTTTTTATGTTTAATAATACAAAATTAACAAATCCACTGGAAAGAAGAAGAGCTCAGTTCGGTTATAGCCAACAAGATATATCTAAACTTCTTGGTATTACTCAATCTCAATATTCTAGAATTGAAAAAGGTAAAACAGATGCTAATAAACACATCAAGAAATTGTCAAAAATATTTGATTGTGAACCAAATGAAGTTTTTCAAGGAAAGATATTAAGAGAAATTGACGATGATTTCCTAAATAATCAAACTAATTCTTTTCAACGAATATTCCACGAAAGGAAACCAGGTTACGTTAACTTGAAAATTGACGGTTGGTTCACTAAGAGACAACTAAGCAAAAATTATGAAATGTTAATTGAAGAATTTGATGAATGGAAGATTAATGAAAACGGAATTAGATGGAAATACAAATAATTAAAACTATTTAAGTGATCTAGCTATTTAAATATTATTCTTATTAATTTTTTTATCATAGTGCGTTTGATATTTTTCAGATAATATATTCATATTTTTAAAAAATTCAATCTCTGAATATGCTTCACAGCTTCTAAGATTAAATGTTTCAGTTTTTGTTATGTTCATTTTGCTTAAGATTAAAGTTTTTCTATCTAATTCATACGCATAAATATTTATACTATCTTTATAGGTCCACTTAATTTTATTTTGGTCGATGTGAAACCTTTTTTTCTTTCTTAAAGTAGTTTGAAGGTTCTCATTGACTTTAATGAAATCTCCAATTTTGCTTATATAATAAATTGCTACTTTTTTAATTTTAAAATGGAAACCTATTTCAGTTGGTTTTTTATTGTCTAAATATGAGGAAGGGTCTATATGATTTGACTTACAATCTAAACACTTACATATAATGCCTTTACCATCAACACTTGCAAACGAAGCGAAAGAATAGAATAAAAAAATAAATGATGCTGATAATATATTGATCATATTAATTAAATAATGAAAGAAACTAATAATACAATATCAAATTTATAATTATGTAACAATTTTCTTGAATTAATAATTGAGCATTTTATTTTTAGGATTTGTATAATCTAAAGATAATGATTAAGTGATTTTCTGCATTGAATTTATGTGCAATCTTTCTATACCCAATAAAATTAATAATTTATTCTACAGTAACGGACTTAGCTAGGTTCCTTGGCTGATCTACGTCAGTTCCTCGCTCCTTGGCCACATGAAAAGCTAACAACTGAGCAGGAATGGACATTAATAAAGGAGATAATGAGGACTGAAACTCATTTTCAAAGTCAGGTATTTCAACTGTAAAATGCGCAAAAGGGGCTTTATCAATACATTTTTTGTCAGCAATTAATATGATTTTCGCTCCTCTTGAATGAGCTTCCTGTAAATTGCTGATAGATTTATTCTCATTTCCATCTGATATTAAAAACATTATGACTGGAACATTTTCTTCTATAAGTGCAATTGGACCATGTTTCATTTCTCCCGCAGCAAATCCTTCTGCATGAATATAGCTTATTTCTTTTAATTTTAATGCACCTTCAAGAGCTAAAGGATACAAAAGACCTCTACCTAGAAAAATTACACTCTTTGAATTTTTAATATTTTTGGCAACTAATTTAATTTGATTTTCTGTCTCTAACATATTAGCAACAGCACTAGGTAGCATATTCATTAACTGACATTTTTTTTTAATCTGGAAAGTTTTTAAATTGTTAAACCTTTTACCTAAACCAACAGCTATTAAAAATAAAATAACAAGTTGAGATGTAAATGATTTGGTACTTGCAACACCTATTTCTGGTCCAACTCTAGTATATAGACTATAATCAACTTCTCTATCAATAGTGCTACCTTCTACATTTACAATTGCATTTGTTTTAAGACCTAATTCTTTACCATACCTTAATGCCATCAGAGTATCTAAACTTTCCCCAGATTGCGAAATAACTAACATTGAACTTTGACCAAAAATCGATGGTTTCCTATATCTATATTCTGAAGCAAGATCAACAATAACGGGTATATCTGCAATTTGTTCAATCCAATACTTACCTACCATTCCAGCGTAATAACTAGTACCTGCAGCACAAATAATTAGTGATTGTTTTTTTTTAAAGCCAAATTTATCAAAATCAATTACTATTTCAGATTTATTTTTAATGAAACTTGATGTGGTTTGCGGCAAAACTACTGTTTGTTCGAATATTTCTTTTTCCATGAAATGATTATAACCACCTTTTGTAATTAACCCTATTTCAGCATGAATATTTATTATTTTTCTACTTACCTTTTTGTAATCTTTGTCAAAAATATCTAAATTGTTAATTTTCAATAATGCATGATCACCATCTTCTAAATAAATTATTCTTTGTGTTAGGTGATCAATGGAATGCGCATCAGAACCTATAAATTTCGCATTATCTCCTAATCCTATTGCTAAAGGAGATGAGTTTCTTGAGACAAATAATTGGTTTGGGAAATCCACACTCATTGCAACAAAAGCAAATGCACCTTTAATATCTTTAAGCACAAGTCTACCCGCTTCTAAAAGATCATTACCTAATTTTATATACTTCATAAATAAATGAGGTAATACCTCAGTATCTGTCTTACTTTTAAAATTATAGCCAAGGGATGTTAAGTCTTTTTTTAAAATCTCGAAGTTTTCTATAATTCCATTATGCACAATAGCTATTTTGTTTTCGCTTGTTAAAGGATGAGCATTTTCAAAACTAATATTTCCGTGTGTAGCCCATCTCGTATGACCTACTGCTATAGAATTATTAAGATATAATTTCTCTTTTGTTGATCTATGCAACTTCTGAGTCAAATTTACTAGTTTGCCTTCAGATTTTATTGTTTGTAATAATCCTTGGGAAACAGAGGCAATACCTGCTGAGTCATAACCGCGATATTCAAGTTTTTTTAATCCTTCAACAACAAGTTGACTTGCATTTTCTTTACCTAAAACAGCAACTACACCACACATATTTAGCCTCTTTTAAAAATAAGTTAATAAAGATATAATTAAGCAAAATTTTTAAGCTTTATATTTATAATGTTAAGAGATATAACACTTTTATGGAAGTATGTTCAATAATTTTGAGTGCTGGAAAAGGTAGTAGGATGTTTTCAGATATTCCTAAACCGCTACATTTAATTTCTGGAAAAACAATGATTGAGCGAGTGCTGGACGCCAACAAGTCAGCTAACATAAAGAGATGTATAATTGTTATTCCAGAAAAATGCAAAGCATTAGAAGAAATTTGTTACGATTTCGAAACAGTGGTCCAAAAAATACCAAAAGGGACAGGGGATGCTGTTAAAAAAGCTTCTAATTTGCTTAAAAAATTTACAGGCGTGATAATCGTATGTTTTGGTGATACACCTTTCTTAACCTCTAAAACTCTTAAAAGTATGATAAAACCTTTTAATAAAGGGGCAAAACTTGTAATAACCGGCTTTAGAAAAATAGAAAAAAACAACTATGGAAAAATTATTTTCTCAACTAAAAATGAACCTCTTGAAATTATAGAGCAAAAAGATGCTGAGGTAAGAAATATTAATTCACAATTCTGTAACGGAGGAGTTATGGCCATTCATAGCTCAGTGTTAAATCAATTGAATAAAATTAAAGAAAATTTAATTAGTAAAGAATTTTATTTAACTGATATTGTTAAAGTTTTAAATAAAGAAAAAAAGAAAATATCTTTTATTGAAATAAAAGAGGAGGAAATTATAGGAGTTAACAACCAAGTTGATTTGTCAGTCGCAGAAAAAATTTCTCAAAATTTTTTAAGAAGAAACGCTATGCTAAAAGGTGTAAAGTTAATAGATCCTGAAACTGTTTTCATTAATCATGACACTAAATTTGGCAGAGATGTTATAATACATCCCAATGTAGTTTTTGGCCAAAATGTTATTATTGAATCAACAGTAGAAATTAAATCGTTTTCTCATTTAGAAAAATGTAAAGTAAAATCAGGATCTATAATTGGTCCGTTTGCAAGAATAAGACAAAATAGCATTATAGGTAAAAACTCTAAAATAGGTAATTTTGTGGAAATTAAAAAAAGCGATCTTTCTGAAGAGGTAAAAATTAACCATTTATCATATGTTGGTGACAGTGAAGTTGGTTCATCTACGAATATTGGAGCAGGAACAATTACATGTAACTACGATGGAAAAAATAAAAATAAAACTAAAATTGGCAAAAACTCCTTTGTAGGATCTAACTCCACAATTATTGCTCCAATAAAAATAGGTGACAATGTTACAATGGGAGCCGGGAGTACTTTCAATAAAGATATACCAGATAATGCACTTTCTATTGGGAGAGCTTACCAAAAAAATATGAATAAAAAATAATAAAAAGGACGGGTTAATAACCTCGATCAGACATCCTCTTATGTCTAAATAAACCTGGTGCTAATAGGATTTTGAAATCATTTTCTGTCCACCATCTATTATTTAATTCAATTTCAATATTTTTGAACCCATTAATATATTTGTTCGATTTGGTTTGTTCTGCTTTGTTAATAATAATTCTTAAATAACTATCACGATCAACTAAAATTGCTAAATTAGCCCAATTTAGAGTTAAGCTTGGTACTAAATAAAACCCATTTGATAGTTTTTTTATATATTTAGGATGACGAATTTCTGGATTTTGAATTGAGTAAATAGAAGTTCCAATTAATTTGATTGCCTTTGCTGGTCTGAAAAATCTTTTAATAGAGCAAAAAAAATTGTTAGACCAATATTGTTCATATTTAAGTATACCTACAAAAGGTTCTCCTGGATCGAACCTACTTCTTAATCTTACTTGAATTGCTTTGTGTTTATAAAGATTATCAATTGATTGTTTAATTTGATTAGATGTGGTTTTTTTGTTTTCAATTAATTCTAAATCGTTTTCTAATAACAATATCGGCCCTGTAGGCATTTGTTTTGCTAGTTCTTTAAATCCTCCAAGAATGCCAATATTTTCTCTAATTAAAATAGGCTTATAATTAAATTTTTTGGCTATTTTAATTCCTTCTTCATTATATTCAGGTAAACAAATAAACTTATTATTTGTTAATAGTGAAAGACCATTTTTTTCGTATGAAATAAGTGAGTTATTTAAACTATCGTACCCTCTCCAACTCAAAATACCAATTGAAAATTGTAATCCACCCATTTAATAATTTACTAAATTATACTTTAATTTCATCATTTTCTAATATTCTTGCCTCAAATTCTCTCAATCGTTTGTAAACACTTGCTAACTCTATAATAGTTGGCCATGCTTTTAATAAGTATTGCATTGATCCCTCTACTCTTCCAAACGCTCTAATAATTTGCTGCATTACTCCAAGAGTTACTACACCTGCCACAATTGCAGGTGCTAGAAACACATATGCTGATAAGACGTTTGCCTGTAAATATGCCATTCTACCAATATTAAAATATAAATAACGAATATAACTCAAAAAATGAATTGATCTTACGTCATCAAATAGTTCTTCTATTTTTTTGGGTCGAACAGAGCCATCATCCTCAGCTATGACTAGCAATTTTCTGTAAGCTGCTTCTTTTTTTTGAAGATCATACTCTACCCCTACTAATCTTAATATCCAACCAAGAGCTATTAAAAACATAGTACCACCTAGTGTCCACAATAATGCACCAGTGATCAATCCATATTGCCAATCACCAAAAAAATAAATCGGTACACCTACAGAAAGACCTAGCAAAATTGGAATGAATTGGAATAGAACCATCATTGATTCTATTAGACTTGTTCCCAAAGATTCCATTATACGTGAAAATTTAATTGTATCTTCTTGTACTCTTTGAGCAGCACCTTCTATCTTGCTAGCTTTATCATAAACCGAATGATACCACTCCACCATTGCAGCTCGCCATCTAAATAAATAATGGGCTGTAAAAAAACTTATTATCACATAAACAGCAACGTACAAACCTGCTAAAGATATAAATGAAAATAAACTTTCCCAATATTCTTCTATTGTGATTGCGTTTGGTTTTGCTAAGGCTTTTTGTATCATATCATAGAATTTTCCAAACCATTCATTTATTTTAACATCAATTTTAACTTGGACCCATAAAGATGATAAAATAACAAATGATCCTAACCAAGACCACAGAAACCATTTTCTAATTACAAAAAATCTAAACATTTTCTTCCTGACAGCAAATTATCTTTATTATGCTTTTTTATCGTGAATCTTTATTATGCTTTTTTATCGTGAATATTGATACTTAATACTATACCCACTCCAACTAAAACTGTTAGCAAGGACGTTCCTCCATAACTTACTAAAGGTAATGGTGCGCCCACAACCGGAAGCAATCCACATACCATACCTATATTTAAACTTAAATAAAGGAAAATTAAAAAACCTACACCAAATACTACTACTTTGGAAAAAAGACTTTCAACATTAAACGAAATTTTCATAATTGATGCAATTAACAAAGAAAATACTAAAATAATAGAAATTGATCCCAAAAAGCCCAGCTCTTCTGAAATTAAAGTAAATATAAAATCTGTATGTTTTTCCGGTAAATAATTTAATCTACTTTGGGTTCCCAATAAATACCCTTTACCAAATAAACCACCAGAACCTATTGCAATTTTTGACTGTATTATTTGATAACCGCTTCCTAAACTATCCATTTCTGGATTTAGAAAAACTAGTATTCTTTGTTGTTGATATTCATATAATTGTTGCCAAATGAGAGGAACTGAACCAATTGATATCAATATAGAGAAAATAACAAATTTAAATGATATTCCTACAAAGAACAAAATAGAAAGTCCAAGTAAAATTATTGTTAAACCAGTTCCTAGGTCTGGTTGAGAAATTACCAAAAAACCCGGGGTCATAATTATTAAAATTGGAATAATGTATGGTATAAGTTTGTTAAGTTGTATCTTTGAAATATGGTCAAAATATTTTGCAAGAATTAAAATTAGTGCTAATTTCATAAATTCAGAAGGTTGGAAGTTTATACTTCCTAAAGATATCCATCTTTGCACACTTCCGGAACCTATAATTTGAACCAAAATTAAAGAAAATATGCCTAGAATAAATGATACAACACTATACTTGGAAAAAAAAATAGACGGAATAAAAGCTATAAAAAACATTAAACAAAACCCAAAAATCAATCTTATTAAATGGTTCTTTGCCCAAGGATTCCAATCACCCCCAGCTGCGGAATATAACGACGCCACTCCAACTAATCCTAAAAAAATCAGACAAAATATAATTATCCAATTTATTTTTAAAAGTTTTGAAAAAAAAATAGTTATCTTAGTTTCAGAAGAAAATTTATTGGTATTTATATTCATGATATTTATGTGCTTTACTATAATTTAAATAAATGTTTAAAGACGTCCCTTGCAATTGGTGCAGCTACAGATGAACCACTACCTCCATGCTCAACTACTACACTTATAGCGTATTTAGGATAAATGGTAGGAGCATATCCGACAAATAAAGCATGATCTCTTTTTTTCCATGGTCTATCTTCATTTTTAATTAACCCTTGTTCTCTTTCCAACTCAGTAATTCTAACAACTTGAACAGTGCCTGTTTTACCTGCCATCTCTATATTTTTGGTTCCAATTTTATAATTTCTTGCAGTTCCCTTTTTTCCAATAACTACCTTTTCCATAGCTTTTTTAATAAAATTTAAATGTTCAACATTAATATTCAATACTTTAAAATTTTTATTCACTGAGGACATCGTTAAAGAAGGATTCACTGCAAATTTACCATTTGCAATTCGTGAAACCATGGTTACCAATTGAAGAGGTGTTGTTAGAATATATCCCTGACCTATAGAAGCATTTAAAGTTTCTCCTATAGACCAATTTAATCCATCTCGTTTTAGTTTCCATTCAATATTTGGAACAACGCCCCTGGCTCTATCATGAATCTGAATATCATAGTACTGGCCTAAACCTAGTTTTTTCATCATAAGAGCTATTTTATCAATTCCAACTTTTAAACCTAACTCATAAAAAAAAACATCACATGATTGTTCAATTGCCTCCATTAAATTCAGATTTCCATGTCCATCTTTTGCCCAACAGTGAAATTTACTAGTACCTAACTCCTTTAATCCATTGCAAAAAAATTTAGTTTTATAATCAATCATACCACTTTCCAGAGCTGCCAATGCGACGGCCATCTTGATTGTAGATCCAGGTGGGTACACACCTGCCATACTTCTATTTAAAAGAGGAGATCTAGAATTATTTTTTACATAATTCCATTCATCAACTTCTAGATCTGTTGAAAAAATATTCGGATCAAAGCCTGGTGTCGAAACAGAACAAATAATTTCTCCATTATTAATATCCATAACAATTAAAGAGCCAGATTGTGGGTTAACAACTCTTTTTTTCTTATTTACATAAACATGATTATTACTAGAGAAATTAAAATTTTTTAATTTGCTAATTTGATTTTTTATATTTTTGTTGTCAACAGAAACTAAATCGTAATTGCCCCTTTCAAGCCTCTCAACAGCAAAGGCTTGAAGCTTCATATCTAAAGACACTTGTATATCAATGCCTGGTTTTGTACTTTCATAGATCTGTGAGTCAATTATATATCCTTTAGACGTTACTTCATTTCTCTTTCTACCAAATTCACCTCTTAATTGGGCATCAAAAAACTTTTCTAACCCTCTTTTACCTACATCAATTCCATGTAAAGAACTATTTTCAATTTTTTCAGAATAGGGACCAGTATAGCCAGTTATATGGCCAGCAATTATACCTTGTGGATACACTCTTCTTTTAGACATAGAAAAACTTATCTCTGGAAACTCAATACTTCTTACAGCTAACTTTGACACATCTTTTTGAGACAAATTTTTTGTAATTAAAATCTGTTTTGCAAAATTATTTTTTTGATATTTAATTCTATTATAAAAATTGTTAATATCTTTTTCAGTTAAAATAATATTAGCAGATATTTTTTTTATAATCTGATGAACATTTAAGTTTTTGTTCCAATTTAAAACAAGAGAAAACCCATCCATATTACCTGCTAAAAGTCTCATTTTTCTGTCTAATATTCTTCCTCTTTCAGGTGCTATGATTATATAATTAAATTGATTATCCTTGGAAAGTTTTTCATATTTTCTGTTTTCTACTAATTGTAGATCAAATAGTCTCCAACCAATTGTTCCAATGATAGAGCCTTTAAGCAAAGATAAAAAAAGAAATCTTCTAGAAACTGTTTTTTCTAATTTTTTCTGGCTTTTATTTTTCATAATTTAGCTTTTTAATAATCTTTTAATGAAGAAAATAAAATCAATACCTAAATTTATAATAGGAAAAATTATTAAAGTCGTTCCAACGTGATAAAAAACAGGGCTTAAGTCAGAAACAGAAGAATTAAGAAGGATATTTACAAAAAAAACTATGCAAAAAGATGCTAGGTATATGGCAGTAAAAGATATCCAGTCTTGTTTTTCCTTTTTATTATCAATATCAAAGAGTAATCCTTCGCTAAAAATTTTAATTAAAAGCAGAAAGATAGACGTAATACCTAAATGACTGCCCAGCATAATATCATTTAAAAATCCTACTAAAATTAGAATTAAATATGAGGGCTTCATATTTAGCTTTTTTATAAAAATATAAATTATAATAGAAATCAAGCTTGGAGTTGCAATTTTAAATAATGAAAAAAAACTTAATGATTTTTCAAAATTTAAAATAAAAAATAAAATAATAAAATATATAAAACTTTTCGAAAATCCATTCAAATAATGTGGAACAATGTAATTTTTAATCAATCTTCTATACTTTCTATTTTTCTTGTACCACTAGAATCTAAACCTTTAAGAACAGGTGATTTTTTAGGTTTTTGCAAAGGTGCAAAACCTTCAAAACCACTTGAAATAGTTGTAGCTATTTTTTTATTAGTAATTATAGAAATGTATGTCAATCTGTGAAAATCAACTGAAGGTCTTACAAAATAATTCCCTGAAAAGCTTTTAAATAATTTTCCTACATTTATTCCTGGAGGCAATCTTCCTCCATGTCCAGATGTCTCAACCACTTCACCATCTATAGGCTTAGCATCAGAAGAAAGAAATTTAATTATTAAAAGATCTCCATTTTGTCCCTGTGCTACCGCTGGCCAATTACTTTCTGTTAAATAAATAGGTATCATAGAATTAATGTCTATAGTTAAAAGTACTCTACTGGTTTTCAAACCAACGTTTACTACATAACCAACAAAGCCATAAGAGGAAATAGCAGGTTGTCCAATTTTAATGCCATAATCTTTACCCGCGTTAATTAGTACAGTGTTAGCAAAAATACCCCCTGGTGCTGTTATGGCACGACCAGTAACAATATTATTTTTATTTTTAGGTAAAACTTTTAATAGTTCTCTTAACTCAAACAGCTCTAGTTCTTGACTTGCAACTTTACTACTCTCTACTTTGATTCTTCTTAACTCGCTTTTTAATCTAATATTTTCATCTCTTAAAGAAGTTGCTGATTTTACATCCTCGAGAACACCAGCTATTTCTTTTACGGGTTTATTAAAAGCAAAGGTTACTGGCGCTAGAAAATCAGAAAAAAAAGATTTCATATTTCTTACAGCTATAAGATCTAATTTACCTAAAAAAACAAGTATTAAACATAAAAAAACTAAAAGTAAGTTAAAGTTTCTTCTACCCTTCAATATTTTAAATCTTGACGGCTTACCTGAAACCATCTTTTCTCACTCATTAATAATTATAAAATTGAAATCAAGCACCTATTAATACATTTCTAAGAGATTTCATTTCGTCAAGACATCGGCCAGTCCCCATGACAACACAAGTCAGAGGATCTTCAGCTATAACAACTGGTAAGCCTGTAGCTTCTCTAATTGTAGTATCTAATTCACCTAAAAGAGCACCACCTCCAGTAAGAACAATTCCTCTTTCCACAATATCAGCTGCAAGTTCAGGTGGTGTTTGTTCTAAAGCAGTTTTGGTAGCTTCAATGATTTGGCCAACTGGTTCTGCCAAAGCCTCACAAATCTGCGCCTGATTAATTTCTATTTCTTTCGGAACTCCATTTACTAAGTCTCTTCCCCTTACTTCAATACTAGCACCAATTCCATCTTTAGGTATTTTAGCAGTAGCAATACCTTTTTTTATTCGTTCCGCAGTCATTTCTCCAATTAACAAGTTATGATGACGTCTAATAAAAGCAACTATGGCTTCATCAAATTTATCACCTCCAACTCGTACTGAACGGGCATAAACTATATTACCAAGAGATAATATAGCAACTTCAGTGGTTCCTCCTCCAATATCTACAACCATAGAGCCAGATGCTTCAGTCACAGGCAAATTAGCTCCGATAGCCGCTGCCATAGGTTCCTCTATTAAATATACTCTTCTCGCACCAGCAGCTTCTGCAGATTCTTGAATAGCCCTTCTCTCAACTGCTGTGGCACCAGATGGAACACATATTACAACTTGAGGACTTACTAATGTTGATCTTTTGTGAACTTTTCTTATAAAATGTTTTATCATTTCTTCAGCAACATCGAAATCAGCTATAACACCATCTGCCATAGGTCTTATTGCTCTAATATTACCCGGTGTTTTTCCTAACATAGTTTTAGCTTCTTCTCCTACTGCTAAAACCTGGGATTTTCCTCTTATCTCAGTTATAGCTACAACTGATGGTTCATTCAAAAGAATACCCTGGCCTTTAACATAAACTAATGTGTTAGCTGTACCTAAATCAATAGCTAAGTCTGCTGAAAAAAAGCCACGTACATATCCAAACATTTGATATTCCTTCCAAAGATTTTAAAAGCTTACTTAGTTTATTAAACTGAATTATATTTGATTAATAGCTCATATTAGAATATTAATAAATATTAATTTTTATCTTTGTCAACTAATCTATTGGCAGTAATCCATGGCATCATAGCTCTAAGTTCATTGCCTATAGCTTCTATTGGATGATCAGCAACTTTTCTTCTTGTAGCTTTAAAACTAGTCTGATTAACTTTGTTTTCAAGCATCCAATCTCTTGTAAATTTTCCTGATTGAATGTCATTAAGTATTCTTTTCATCTCTGCTTTAGTTTCAGATGTTATTAACCTTGGTCCAGTAACATATTCTCCATATTCGGCTGTATTACTTATAGAATAATTCATGTTAGCAATTCCGCCTTCATAAATTAAATCTACTATTAATTTTACCTCATGCAAGCATTCAAAATATGCCATCTCTGGAGCATAACCAGCTTCAGTTAAAGTTTCATAACCAGCTCTAATTAATTCAACCAAACCACCACATAAAACTGTTTGTTCACCAAAAAGATCTGTTTCACATTCTTCTTTAAATGTGGTTTCTATAATACCTGAGCGGCCTCCGCCAATTGCACACGCGTATGATAAACCTATGTCGTGGACATTACCCGAGATATCTTTATCAATAGCAATTAAACAAGGTACACCTCCTCCTTTTTGGTATTCAGATCTAACAGTATGTCCAGGACCTTTTGGAGCAACCATAAAAACATCTATATCTTTTCTAGGTTCAATTAAATTAAAATGAACATTTAATCCATGTGCAAAAGCTATTGCAGCGCCTGATTTCATGTTTTGCTCAATATCTGTTCTATAAATATCTCCCTGAAGCTCATCTGGGGTTAACATCATAATCACATCAGCCCATTTAGAAGCTTCTGCAACATTCATTACCTGAAAACCCGCTGACTTTGCTTTATCCACAGATATAGAATCTGATCTTAAAGCTACAGTAACATCTTTAACTCCACTATCCCTTAAATTAGCAGCATGCGCATGTCCTTGACTACCATAACCTACAATAACAACTTTTTTGTTTTTAATTAAATTTATGTCTGCATCTCTGTCATAATACACTCGCATTAAATTGCTCCCTACGTGTTTGTGAAAAATAATAAAATCTTTAATATCAGTTAAGTTAAATTTGTTCTAGTAATTTTGTTTCTGTTTCATTTCCTCTTGAAATAGCAGAAACTCCAGTTCTAGAAATTTCTGTATCGCCTAATGACCGCATTAATTCTATAAAGGCGTCTATCTTGGAAGGCTTACCAGTCAATTCGAAAACGAAACTCGATAAAGTTACATCTAAAGTTCTTGCTCTAAATGTTTCTGCAACTCGTAAGGCTTCAACCCTATTGGCACCTTTAATGACAACTTTAACTAAAGCCAATTCACTTTTAATAAATGGACCTTCAAGTGTTAAATCTCGAACTATATGAACAGGTACAATTCTTAACAATTGAGACTTGATTTGTTCAATAGTCATAGAAGTTCCTCTTGTAACAAGTGAAATTCTTGATAAATTGCGCGTATTATCTATTTCAGTAACAGTGAGACTTTCAATATTATAACCTCTCCCAGAAAACAGGCCGATTACTCTAGCTAATGTTCCCGGTTGGTTGTCAACTACAAGAGATAATGTTCTTGAAGTTTCTTCCTCTTTTATTTCATTATTTTGGTATACAGACATTTAAATTACCTTATACTAAAGCTAGACCAGCATCTGAGGTATCCTTTGGCTCATCCTCAGAGCCTAAAATCATCTCGTTATGAGCTGCACCAGAAGGTATCATTGGAAAGCAGTTTTCCTCTTTTTCAACTCTAATATCGGCAATTACTGGTCCTTTGGTATTAATCATTTCGTCAATTGTTTCATCTAATTTATCTATTTCTTCTACTCTTAATCCCTTAATACCAAAACTTTTTGCTAGCATAACAAAATCAGGCAGAGATTCTGTATAACTCTCGCTGTATCTTGACCCATGGTTTAACTCTTGCCATTGCCTTACCATACCCATCCATTGATTGTTTAAAATAAAAATTTTAACTGGTAATTTATATTGGACGATTGTTGAAAGCTCTTGCATATTCATTAAAAAAGAAGCCTCACCTGAAATATCAATAACTAAAGAATCGGGATGGGCTATTTGAACACCCATTGAAGATGGGAGGCCGTACCCCATAGTACCTAAACCTCCTGAAGTCATCCAATGATTAGGCTTTGCAAACCCAAAATATTGTGCGGCCCACATTTGATGTTGACCAACCTCTGTAGTAACATAAGTGTCAATATGTTTTGTCTTATTATATAAAGATTTTATTGCTTGTTGTGGCTTTATATTCTTGCCTATTTGTTTAAAACCAAGAGAATCTCTTTTTTTCCATTCATTTATTTGAACCCACCAATCTGTTTTTGATTTCAAATTATTTTGGTTTTGTAATTTTTTAATTTCTTGAATTAGAGCAGTTAATACATCTTTACAATCCCCTACTATACCAAAATCTACTGAAACGACTTTATTAATTGATGATTTATCTATATCAATATGAATTTTTTTTGATTTTGGAGCAAAAGCATTTAACCTACCAGTAACCCTATCGTCAAAACGAGCACCAACATTAAGCATAACATCACAATTATGCATTGCTAAGTTAGCCTCATAAGTTCCGTGCATTCCAAGCATTCCTAAAAAATTTTTATTGTCATTTGATACCGAACCTAATCCCATCAAAGTAAGTGTTACTGGAGAATTTAATAAATCAACTAATTCTGTTAAAAGATTTGATGCTTTAGGCCCTGCATTAATTACTCCACCACCAGCATAAATAATAGGTTTTTTTGAATTTATGAGAATTTCTGTAACTTTAGTAATTATTTTTTTATCAATTTTTGGCTTATTATTTATTAATTTGTTTTTAATTTTATTAATCTTTTTATTGTATTGTACCTTAGTAAGCTGAATATCTTTTGGCAAATCAATGAGTACTGGTCCTGGTCGTCCAGTTGAAGCAATTTCAAAAGATTCATGAATTATATCGCACAATTTTTCTGCATTCTTAACTAAATAATTGTGTTTAGTACATGGCCTTGATATTCCTGTAGTGTCAGCTTCTTGAAATGCGTCAGTTCCAATTAAATGTGTTGGAACTTGACCACTTAGGCAGATTACTGGGATGGAATCCATCAAAGCATCAGTTAGTCCTGTAATCGCGTTAGTCGCGCCAGGTCCAGATGTTACTAAGACACACCCAACTTTTCCTGTGGAACGGGCATATCCTTCAGCTGCATGTACAGCAGCTTGTTCGTGTCTTACCAATATGTGTTTAATATTTTTGTTATCAAATATTGCATCATATAAAGGTAGAACGGCACCACCGGGGTATCCAAATATTACTTCTACACCATTTTCTACTAAAGCCATAATTACAGCTTCTGCACCAGTTATTTTTTCTTCTGTAGTCATTTTTGTAATTCTTTCATAGTATTAAACAAAAATGTTTGTTAACAATAATATTTAAAATCGTCAACTTTATAATATAAAATTATAATTATATTAATAAATATGAAATTTTATTATAATTCCAATCTTTTATACGGAATATAATTATGCGCAAACCATGTAAATTGTCTTTTAACATATCTCCTTGTATCTCTTTTGCTTAATCTAACAGCTTGCTCATAGGAAATATTATTATCTAAATAACTTAAAAGCCATTTGACGCCTAAACTTTTTGAAATAGGAAGCGATCTATCGATATTTATATAATGTAATTTTTTAACTTCTTCAATAGCTCCATTTAAAAGCATGTTGTCAAATCTAACTTCACATTTGTTATATATTAATTTTCTCTCAGAATTTATAAAAAAAGAATAAATATTCTTGTTTATATTTTTAACTCTAGGCTGCTTATGCCAAAAAGATATATTTTTTTTTGTTTGAAGAAAAATGCCATAAGCTCTAAGCAACCTATGTTTATCATGATTATTTTGCACGAAAGTAGGATCAATTTGAAAATTAATTTTTCTAAACTTCTCAATTCCAACTTCGTCAAGTTTTAATAAACTTTCATTTTTGAATAACTTTGAAATTGCGGGGATTTTAACTAGGCCATTTGTTACTGCATTTATATATAACCCTGACCCA
>CABXSI010000011.1 GCA_902514865.1 uncultured SAR116 cluster alpha proteobacterium | reverse complement strand
CAGCTGGTAACAATACTGGGACCATTATTAATACCATGGATAAAGTCTCAAAAACCAAACCCATTGCAACTAAAATCAAACAAACGGTGATCATGAAAACAGCTTTGCTCTGGATTGTTGCTTCAATAAACATAGATATATCTTGCGGGATTCTGTAGAGCGCTATCGCCTTTCCAAAAATTTTTGCTCCAGCAATTATCACCAAAATAGCTGCTGTTGTTACCATAGATTCGAATAAAGCTTTTTTAAAATCAGCTAGAGTTAAAGAACGAAGTAATATTGTAGTTAAAAAAAGAGCTAAAGAAAATCCAACCGCTGCTGCCTCAGTTGGGGTAAAGACACCCGTATAAATTCCTCCAAGTATTAAAACCGCTAAAGTTATAGTTGGTAAAACTTTTATCGAATATTTTTTTCTTTCTATCCAACTTGCTGGTGGCACACGTTTATAACCTCCAAAATATTTAGAATAAATTATTGAAAAAATAATAAATAAACTAATCAAAAAAATACCAGGACCAATACCAGCAAGAAATAAAGAAATAACCGATTCCTCAGTGACAAAGCCATATACAATCATTGGTAAACTTGGTGGTATTAAAATACCTAATGTACCTCCTGCTGCAAGAAGACCATATACAAAATTTTTGTTATAGCCTCTTTTAATCATTTCGGGGATTGCTACAACGCCAATTGTTGCAGCAGTAGCTACAGACACACCAGAAATTGCTGCAAAAATTCCACATGAAACTATTGTTGCTACGGCCAAACCACCTGGCCAGTGACCTACCCAAGCTTGAACTGCTGAAAACAAATCTTTACCACACCCACCTCTCAATAAAATATTACTCATTAGAAGAAAAAGAGGAACAGCTAACAATATAAATCCATCCAAGGTTGATAATATAGCTTGTGGTGCCATTAATGGAGAAAACCCCCCAATAACTAGCATTCCAAGACCTAATACACCTAAGGAGAATGCGACAGGCAAGCCTGCCAACAAAAGAGCGAACATTACTCCTAGAACCATTATAACTGTCATTATTTAACCTTTAAATTATTAATGATCACCTGATGGCGGTGTTGTTCCATTAGCCATTTTCTTAATTTCTAAAATTGCTTGAATTATTAGCATAAGAAAACAGAAAGGTACTGGTAACTCTGCTATCCATGAAGGAAGGTCAAGCAAGCTACCTGTCGTTCTTCCTCTTTCAAAAGAATCTATAAAAATTTCAAACCCATAAATAACTACATAAAAAGAAAAAACTATTAAGACCAACATCATGATAATTCCAATTTTTCGTTGATTCTGTTCACTTAATTTATGAATTATAGCATTTATTTGGATATGCCTTCGATGTTGTAAGGCCCATGGCATAGCTAACAATGTTCCATAAATTAAAGATAGTTGACTTAATTCAGCGGCCCAACTTGTTGGCGCAATAAATAAATAACGCGCACCAACTTCATAAGTTAACATTATGCCAGCAAGACCAAAAAGAATTGCAGACAACCATGCAGATTTTAAGATAAGCTTTTCATATATTGTCATTATAAATACCAAAATAAGGAGACAATTTTAAAATTGTCTCCTTATGTTCTTTTATAACTTAGAAGCAGCTTCAAGTAACTGCTCACCTAATTTACCAGCATTTTTCTTATACGCATCATAAACGGGTTTAGATGCTTTTTTAAATGCGTTTATATCAGCAGCACTTGGAGTAACAATCCTCATACCTTTTGACTTCGCTAAAGCATATGCATCTGCTTCAATTGCAGACACTTTATCCCTTACATCTTTTTCAGCCATAATTGCTGAACTCATAATAATATCTCTATGTTTACTCGATAAAGAATTAAACCATTTTGTGTTTGCAACTACCAGGAACTCAATATCACCATGATTAGTTTTTGTTATTGTATCCATAACTTCAAATAACTTTCTAGATTTCACCCCAGAAACACCCGTCATTCCCACGTCAACTGTTCCACGTTGATAAGCTAGATATTGTTCTGATCCTGAAATTAAAGTTGCAGCTCCCCCAGACGCCTTTACAAAAGCACCTAAAGTTTTTCCAAAAACTCTTACTTTTTTTCCTTTCATATCAGAAGGATTCTTAATTGCCTCACCTTTTGAAAGCATAATAGCACTTCCGTATGCTTGCCACCACAATACTGTAGAGCCAGTTCCTTCAATTGCTTTATCAATTGGTCCTCTTATAGATGAACCTTTAGCAACTGCTTTTCGAACTTTTTCTTCACTATTTAATAAAAATGGTTGGTAGAACAAATCAACTGCAGGAATATCACCAACGTATCTAGTTAAAGAAGCAACTCCAGATTCAATTGAACCTGATCCAACAGCTGCAGGAACTTCCTTATCCTTGTACAGTTGAGCTGAGTCATAAATTTGAACTTCAATTTCTCCATTTGACTTTTTTTCAACATCATTCTTAAAAAGAAGTAAGTTCTGACCTAAATGGCTTTTCATTGGTAATTGTATGGATATTCTCATTGTTACATCAGCTGCAAAACTATTTGAGGCAAGCCCCAAAAATCCTACAAAAATGAATAACATTTTAACTAACTTATACATTATACTCCCCACTTTTCTGAATTAATTATTTAAGATACTATTTTTAACTGTAATTAAACCCTAGGTTACATATGTTACTTGTGTCAATTCGAAACTCGGTAAAAAGATCTTTAATATTACCTGTTTGTCCAAAACTATTGACACCTAATGGAGTTGTTTTATGACCATATACTGATCCTATCCACGATAAAGTCATGGGATGACCATCAACAACGGTTATAATCCTGGTATCTCTTGGGATGAACTCTAATAATTTTTCAATATGGCTTTGAGTTGTTTTATTTTTAAATGATAAAGTTTGATTTTTCCAATTATGAAACAGATTATCAGAGCTTGTGATGCTAAGTACCCCTGAATCTTTAAATTTTTCTCCTAATAAAGCTGTTGATTCTATTGCTTCACTTGCAACAGCTCCTTGGTAAACAATAATAACTTCTGGATTTGAACCTGGCTTCTTTAACCAATAACCTCCCTTTATAATATTATTTTTCAACTCGTTATCGATCTCTCTCATAGGTTGATCAATAGATCTGGTAGTTAATCTTAAGTAAATAGATCCACCAGCTTCATCTTGCAGGTAATTAAAACCATAATTCATAATTAAAGCTAGTTCATCTGCAAAAGCAGGTTCAAAACTTAAAAGCCCTGGCTGACTTATACCAATTAAAGGTGTACCAATAGACTGATGAGCTCCTCCTTCTGGAGCTAAAGAAATTCCTGATGGAGTCCCAACAATCATAAATCTAGCATCTTGATAACAAGCATAATTCATTGCATCTAATCCCCTAGATATAAACGGGTCATATACTGTACCAATTGGAAATAGTCTCTCTCCAAAAAATTCATGAGAGAGTCCAGCAGCACCTAACATTAAAAAAAGGTTCATTTCAGCAATACCAAGTTCTATATGCTGTCCTTGAGAAGAAAATATCCATTTTTGAGCTGAAGGAATTTTTCTATCTTTAAAAGTATCTGAACTATCCTTTCTACTAAATAAACCTTTCCTATTTATCCAAGCACCTAAGTTAGTAGAAACAGAGACATCTGGAGAAGTTGTTAAAATTCTTCGACTAAAGTCAGTATTATTTTTTGCATATTGATCTAAAATTTTACCAAAAGCATTTTGCGTTGAAATTTTCGTTTCCTTAATAAAAACATCATCATCAACTGATACTTTTTTACTTTGATATTTTCTATGCTTTGCTTTTTGAAATGGTAGATTTTTAATATATTTATCCAATTCAACATTATTTTTTTCATCAGAAAATCTATTCCATTCATTCCCATCAGAAATACCATACTTTAATTTAAAACTATTCATTTGGGCTTTGGTCATCAATCCTGCATGATTATCTTTATGACCAGCTAAAGGTGTTCCCCAACCTTTGATTGTATAGGCAATGAAAGCTGTTGGTTTATCATCTTTTACTTTTTCAAAAACTTTTATCAATGTTTGAACACAATGACCGCCTAAGTTAGCCATTAGATCTAGAAACTCGCTATCTGTTCTTTTATTTATTAATTCGGAAACAATATCCTGATCGCCAATATCATCCAATATTCTTTGCTTAAAAGTAGAACCACCTTCATAAATTAAGGCTGAATAGAGCTGATTTGGACAATCATCAATCCATTTTTTTAATAAATAACCTCCTGGCTCATCAAATGCTTCTTTTTGCAATTTACCATATTTTAAAATAATGAGATTCCAGCCAAAAGCTTCAAAAACAGAACCTAGACGCTCAGATAATCCTTCATGAACTACTCCATCTAATGATTGTCTATTATAGTCTATTATCCACCAAACATTTCTTAAGTCATGTTTCCATCCTTCTTGAAGACATTCATAAACATTACCCTCGTCAAGCTCAGCATCTCCAACTAACGCAATCATCCTTCCTTGAGATATTTTTTTACCAAACTGTTTTCTTGAAACATAATTCTGTATAAGTGAAACAAAGCTAGTCATCGCTACACCAAGCCCAACCGAACCTGTTGAAATGTCAACATCATCAATATCTTTTGTTCTAGAAGGATATGACTGAGCACCTCCAAAACCTCTAAAATTTTCAATATTTTTTCTAGTTTGCAACCCAGACAAATACTGAATCGCATGAAATACTGGACTAGCGTGTGGTTTTACAGCAACTCTATCTTCTGGTCTTAAAATGTTAAAATATAATGCTGTCATTATTGAAACAATTGAGGCAGAACTAGCCTGATGACCTCCTACTTTTAAACCATCTTCATTATTCCTAAGATGGTTAGCATTATGAATCATCCAACAAGAAAGCCATAAAACCTTCTTCTCAATAATTTTCAATAATTTGTTTTTATTTAACATTAAAGAAAGTCTAGCACTTAATTAATGAAATAAATGACTAAAGATAACAATTTTAATTTTATTTTTAGCATAATATGCTTATGATTCATTATAAATAAAATATTATACTTTAAAGGAGACCTTTTGAGCAATATTGATAGAATAGACCAAAAAATAATATTTTTTCTTCAAAAGGACGGTCGATTAACAAATTTTGATTTGGCTGAAAAAGTAGGTCTATCTCCATCACCTTGTTTAAGAAGAGTAAAAAATTTAGAACAAAAAGGTTTAATTGCTGGCTATACTGCAATTATAGATGAAGTATCTTACGGGTATCCAGTAACAGCATTTGTTTCTGTAAGGCTAGAAAATCAAACTGATCAAATCCTAAAGTCATTCGAAAAAGAAATCACATATTTGGACGCTGTTATGGATTGTTGGTTGGTAACAGGAAATAGAGATTATTTACTCAGAGTAGTAGCATCAGACTTAAAAAATTATGAGATTTTTATGAGAGAAGAATTGACTAAAGTAAAAGGGATTGCTTCTATCGAAACAAACTTTGCTCTAGGTAGAGTTAAAACTAAAAACAACTTACCTTTAAACTCATAATTTAATTAGAAAGTAATAAAATTGATTGCAGATTTAAAACAAATAAAAGCTGGAGATCTAAATGTAAGCTATTTTGAAACAGGTCCAATAGATGGTGTTCCCGTTATCCTACTGCATGGCTTTCCTTATGATATTCATTCATACCTTGAAGTGGTCCCTGTTTTATCAAATGCTAGATGTAGAGTAATTGTGCCTTATCTAAGGGGTTATGGAAAAACTTCATTCTTAGCAAAAAAAACTTTAAGATCTGGTCAACAAGCTGCACTAGGATACGATTTATTAAATTTAATGAATTCAATTAAAATAGATAAAGCTATCTTAGCTGGCTATGATTGGGGAGGTAGGGCGGCGTGTGTAGTTGCTGCTCTTTACCCAGAAAGATGTCTAGGATTAATCTCCTGTAATGGCTATAATATTCAAGATATAAAAAATTCTTCGAAACCATCAAATCCAAATACTGAGCAAAAATTATGGTATCAGTACTTTTTTCATAGTGAAAGAGGTCGTTTAGGCTTAATAAACATGAGACATGATTTTATAAAATATCTCTGGCAAACATGGTCTCCTTCTTGGGATTTTAATGATGAAATATATGGTTTAAGCAAAAACTCATTTGATAATTCTGATTTTGTAGATGTAGTTGTGCATAGCTACAAACATAGATTTGGTATAGTTTCTGGAGATCCAAAATTTGATTTAATTGAAAAAGACTTATCTAAACAACCAACAATTTCAGTTCCAAGTATAACTATTGACGGTGAAACTGACGGCGTTTCAGGATTGTCTAATACTTCTAAAATTAAACAAAAATTCTCAGCTCACGTTAGACATCAAATTCTACCAAACACAGGACATAATATACCTCAAGAGGATCCTAAAAATTTTTCTAAAGCTGTTCTAGAATTAGCATTTGTCAATTAATATTTATGAATTGGCTATTTGAAGAGGTATACCAAACTCCTTTTGACATATTTTGGCTAAAATTTTTACCCCCTCATCAATTTCTTCTATTGACGGATTACCAAAACAAAGTCGAACTTTATGGTCTCCACTAGAGTTAATCGACCATTCATTTCCAGGATTTATCGCAACATTGTCTTTTAACGCAAGTTCGTATAAGCGTGATGTATCCACATTATTAGGTAAATTAATCCACACAAAAATTCCACCAACAGGTTTATTATAATCTGCCGTAGAGCCAAAGTATTTATCTAACGCATTGCATATGGCGTCTGACTTTTTTTTAAGTTCATTTCTAAGTATTTTTATATGGGAATCAAAATTAATTTTACAAAACTCTGCAAGTGCCATTTGCTCCAATGATCCACTTCCGGCGTCAGTTTTATAAGGGAGTATTCTTGATAAAATACTCCAATCAGCTGTTAAGTATCCCACCCTTAACGCCGGTGCAATAGATTTTGAAAAAGAGCCACAATATATTACATAACCATCATTATCATAAGATTTTATTGCTGGAGGCCTTTCTTTATCAAAAATAAGATCCGCATAACAATCATCTTCAAAAATTGGTATTTCAAATTTTTTAGATAATTTTATTAGAGCTTTTCTTTTATTCACAGACATAATAGTGCCCGTTGGATTCTGAATTGTTGGAATAGTGTAAATAAATCTTGGTCTGATTTTCTTTTTCTTAAGACTTTCTAAGGCTTGTTCCAAAGCCTCAATATTCATTCCATCTTTTTCCAATTGAATACCTATCATATTAACGCCTATCCTTCTAAGCCTTGAAATAGTGCCGCCATAATTTTCTTCTTCGATTATAACTGTGTCGCCTTTTTTTAAAAATGTTTGATTTACTAGGTCTAATGCCTGCAACGATCCAGAAACTACTAACACCTCTTTTTCAGAACAACTAATGCTTGCACTTTTTTTTAATTGTTTTGAAATGAATTGCCTGAGTGGCAGATATCCTTGGGGACCACTTTCCAATCCATATTTAGCTAATGTTTTTCCCTCTTTTAAAATTATTTTATCTATAGATTCTTTTAAGGATATAATCGGTATGCTTTCATTATCATTATGACCACCAATAAAGTTAAACTTTGGATAACCCTTCCATTCAATCGCTGGCCCTAAAGCATCTGAGTGTAAAAAACTATTAATATTGAACATATTCACTCCCTATTTCTTTTAACATTATAATAAAGAAATTTTTTGTAAAATATTTATAAAAATTTATAATTTAATAAATTTAAAAAAGTGTTGTTATGCAATCGATTGAAACATGGATAGTTAAAATTAATTCTAATAAACGATTAATTGAAAAAGGTCGTTGGGTAAATTTAACTTTTACCTTTGGTATTGGACAGAATGATTATTTATTTGAAATTATTGAAGGTAAAGTTATCTCCACAACCAAAAGAACAATTTTAACTAGAAGTGGAACTTTTAAAATTCATGGGGAAAAAATTGCTTGGGAAAAGCATTGGCTTAATATTCCTCCAAGAGATTATCACGATATTTTTGCTATGCTTGCCAAAAAATTAATTATTTTAGACGGCAATTTGACCCCATTTATGCAAAACCTTCAGTATTTTAAAGATCTTATTGCATCAAATAGACAGTCTATTAAGTAGGTTAACTATGAAAAGTATTAATATAGAATTTGAAGATATAATTGGCAGATACTTAAATATAAATGTGGATGACACAAATTACAGAATTTATGTTGAAGAAGCAGGTCAAGGTATTCCTTTACTATGTCTTCATACAGCAGGATCAGACGGGCGTCAGTTTCGCCATATTTTAAATGATCAAAAAAATAACTAAAAATTTTAGAGTTATTGCTTTTGATCTTCCTTGGCATGGAAAATCTAACCCTCCAGAAGATTACGAATTAAAGGATTATAAATTAACTACATTTCTATATAAACAAATTATAATGTCTTTTTGTGATAATTATAAATTAAATGAACCTGTTATTATGGGCTGTTCCATGGGAGGAAGAGTTGTTTTACATCTCGCCTTAGAACATAGTAATTATTTTAAAGCTGTCATTGCTCTTGAAGGTTCAGATAAACTAGAACCCTACTATGATTTGGACTGGTTATATAGACCTGATATTCATGGTGGATTAATTCAATCTGCATTTGTTTCATCTCAAATAGCTCCTCAAAGTCCTGATAAATTTAGACATGAGACATTATGGCATTATATGCAAGGAGGTCCTGGGATTTTTAAAGGAGATCTTTACTTTTATTGGCATGATGGCGATTTTGATGATCGCTCAGGTTTGATAGATACCTCAAAATGTCCTGTATATTTATTATCTGGTGAATACGATTGTTCTTGTACTCCTGAAAGAACTTTAGCAACAGCAAGCAGAATAAAAGGAGCTAAAGCGGTCATAATTCCTGGCATTGGACATTTCCCTATGTCTGAAAACCCAGAATTATTTAAATCTTATATTTATCCAATTTTAGATGAAATCTTAGAATAATTTAACCAGCTTTTTCAATATTTCCACAGACACTTACAGCCTGACCAGATATATTCTTCCCTAAGGGACTACACAAAAAATGGGCTTGTTCGGCTAAATCATCGTGGGTAACAAATCTATTAAGCGACGCACCTGATAAAATTTCATCTTTCATTTCATCAAATGAAATATTTTTAACTTTGGCTTTTGCTGCTATTACTCGATTTTGTCTTTCACCCTCTACTATCCCAGGCAGAAGAGCATTAGCCCTAATACCTCTAGGGCCCAATTCAATAGCTAAACTTTTAACCATGCCTATTACAGCCCATTTCGTTGCAGCATATGGCAGCCTGTATGCAAAACCAACTCTTCCTGCCACTGATGAAACTGAAAGTATAGACCCTTCATCATTCATACGAGGAACTGTTAATCTCATTGTTTCAAAATGACTAGTCATATTAACCTGCAGACACTCTTGCCATCCACCCAATGTTTGATCACCAACTCCGGCTGTCTCACCAGCTATTCCTGCATTGTTAACTATTATGTCAACTTCTGTTAAATAATCAAAACCTGCCTCAACCATAGATGCAATTAATTGCGTTTGCCTAAGGTCACATAGCATTGCTCTAATATTATCATCAACATCGTTGACTTTATTGACTGCATCTTGATTGATATCGCATACAAAAACTTTCGCACCAGCCTTCTCAAATCTTTTGGCTATGGCATACCCTATTCCGTCAGCACCAGCAGTTATTAGAGCTTTCTTCCCCTCAAGAAGTCTCTCATAATTCATCTTTTTCTACTTTCTATTTAATGTTAGTTTTATCTTTTCCTTTAAGTGCTAACATTTCTCTAGCTTCGTCTGAAGTAGCCACTTCCAAGGAAAGACCTTCTAAGATATCTCTAACTCTCTTTACTTGGTCAGCATTTGTTTTGGCAAGATTACCAGGACCATCCCATAGAGAATCTTCAAGACCAACTCGGACGTGCGAGCCTAGTGAAGCACCTGTTGCATTCATTTTCATTTGCGTTGCCCCAGCACCTACAACCGACCACTCATATCCTACATCTCCGAACAATTTATCTGCTGTTTTTTTCAAATGAAGCAAATTATCCGCGTCCGCTCCTATTCCTCCCATAATACCCATTACAAATTGAATAAAGTAAGGCCCTTTCAGCATCCCTTCTCTGTGGAAATAATGAAGATTATACAAATGTCCAACATCATAACATTCAAACTCAAACCTTGTCCCATTTTCATAACCAAGTGTCATGATATTTTCAATATCTTCAAAAGTATTTTTGAAAAGAGAGTGTTTACTTCTTTCTAACATTTCCTTTTCCCAGGGAAATTTTAATTGATTATGTTTTTTCAACATTGGGAAAAGACCAAAATTCATAGATCCCATATTTAGTGAGGCAAGCTCTGGTTTAAAGTGCATAGCCGGTTTCATTCTTTCCTCCACAGTCATCTGTGGACCTCCACCAGTTGTTATGTTTATGACAGCATCACACGAACTTTGTATAGTTGGAAGAAACTTTTGAAACTCCTCAGGATCTTGAGTTGGGTGTCCGTCAACCTCATCTCTTGCGTGAAGATGAAGAACAGCTGCGCCTGCTTCGTGTGCTGCCAAGGAATGCTCAATAACTTCTTCAGCTGTTACTGGCAAATACTCTGACATTGAAGGTGTATGTATTGCTCCAGTCACTGCACAACTTATAATTACTTTTTTATTTTTAGCCATCGTGAATGTCCTCTCCTAGTTCAAGTTTTAACTTTCTAATTAATGCAATCATCTTATTTCTTTTTTCCATTCTATTTGATCTGTCAGAATAAGATAATCTCTTTCTTTGCTCATTTTCTAATTTATTCAAATATTCTTCAGAGTATTCAGGTACACTATTTTGTTCTCTTGCTAAATTTTGTATACCACTCTTATACCTTGAAAAAGAGTCTTTAATGCCTTCTGGGGCATTCAAATCCATTATTTCGAAGGGGCCCATAAATGCCCATCTTATTCCTAATGCATGTTTTAAGGCTATGTCTATATCTTCCATTGAAGCATAACCTCCCTCATGTAAACGAACAGCTTCGTTTAGTAGCGCCCCTTGTAACCTATTTAAAACAAAACCCTCAGTCTCTTTATTAACAACAATTGCTGCGTAGTTAGCTTTTTTATATAAGTTAATTGCTTTTCGAACTATTTCATTAGAAGTATAATCACTACCAACAACTTCAACAAAAGGAACAACATGAGGTGGCAGAGCTGGGTGGGCATTTATGCATCTATGTTTATGTTCAACATATTCTGATATTTTAGAGATGAGAAGATAAGATGATGATGATGCTATAATAGTATTTTTTGAAGATAATCTGTCTAATTCTCTAAATATTTGCTGTTTTGCATCTAAATCCTCAATTATGCTTTCTTGGATTAATAGAGCATCCTTACATATTTCATTAATTGTACAATTGAGAATAATTTTTGATTTGATTTGGTTTACATCAATTTTGGGTTCCAGTATTTTTAAATCTAAAAGTAATTGATTAGATGTTTTTTCAAAATTTTTAATACTTTCCTGATTTGAATCATAGACAAGACATTTAAATCCTGCATTTGCAAAACCAATTGTCCAACTTGCACCGATTAGACCGGCGCCACAAATACCAATATTATTCATTTTTTAAACCTCAAAAAAAAACCGCATCAAGTTGATGCGGCTTTTAAAATTAATTTAAATTAGCCGCGGAAGCCACAATCCCATTTCAGGTTGACTTATAACTAAACCAAGACCAATTAATTGGATTATAACAAATGGTATAACACCTTTATAAATACTTAGTGTAGCGACTTCAGGTGGAGCAACTCCTTTTAAGTAAAATAACGCAAATCCAAATGGTGGTGTTAAGAATGACGTCTGAAGATTTATCGCCATTAATACTAAAAACCAAACCATTGTCTCTTTACGTCCATCGAGACCAGTCATTTGAGTTACATGGTCACCAAAGTCTAACAAAACAACTAGTGGTGCAAAAATTGGAAGAATGATAAGCGTAATCTCAACCCAATCTAAAAAAAAACCAAGCAAGAATGTCATACCCATTAGTAAAAATAGAAGACCCCAAGACCCAAGACCTGCTTTCTCAATTAATTCTTCGACTATGTAATCACCTCCAAGTGATCTAAACACATAAGCAAAACATGTCGCACTTAAGATGATCATAAATACCATAGAGATAGTAAGACCTGATGAATGAAGAACGCTTCTCAACATTGGAAAAGTAAACTTGTTACCTATAATAGCCAGTAAGGTCGCACCAAACGCGCCAACTGCTCCAGCCTCGCTTGGTGTAGCCCAACCTAGAAGAATAGAACCCTTTATTAAAGTGATTAGTGCAACTGGCGGAAGAAAAGCTTTAAGGACCATAGAAGGCAATCTTCCTTTTTCATACACAAGATCTCCTTCTTTAAGAGCTGGGGCAACTTTTTTATCAATTGAACACCACACAAAGATAAATATTAAATACATCAATGCTAGTGTTAATCCTGGAATAACTGCACCCATAAATAAATTACCAACTGAAACCTGCATAATATCAGCCATGATAATCAACATAATACTTGGAGGAATAAGAATTCCCAAAGTACCTGATGCAGCAATAACACCTGTTGAAAGTGCATGACTATATTTATTTTTCAACATTGTAGGTAAAGCCAATGCAGTCATCATAGTCACAGAAGCACCGATAATACCTGTCATTGCAGCGAGAACTGTTCCCATCACCGTAACTGACATTGCCAATCCACCAGGAACTTTTCTGAGTAAAATTTGAGTGGTCCTCAATAGATCATTAGCAATACCACTTCTTTCCATCATAGTTCCCATAAATACAAAACTAGGTATAGCTACTAAAATGAGGTTTTCAGCAGAAAAACCCCACATCCGAGGGACGAAGTTAAAAAATTCTGCTATTTTAAAAACACCAAATAAATATCCTATAAATCCATAGGTGATCGCTACACCACCTAATATGAAGCCAACTGGGTAACCTATAAATAAAAGTACTCCCATAGTCAGAAACATAAATATTGGTAGGTACTCAATTATAATTTCAACAAAATCCATAACCGCTCCTATGCTTTCTTTTTATTATTATCTATTTTAAAATCACCATTAAACCTCTGCCATGCAACTATTCTTGATACTCTCCATCCATATTTTAAAGACAAAAGAAAAAGACAAATAAAAATAGTTAAAGTTAGAAAAGATGAACTATTTTTAAGTCCCTCAAAAATACAGAAAACAATAATACCTGCAGGTGCTAAAGATATAATGTAAGAAGCAATTAATTCATATTTTCTCATGACAGAGAAAATTGAGTAAATTACCACAACT
Source organism: uncultured SAR116 cluster alpha proteobacterium (assembly GCA_902514865.1). Lineage (GTDB taxonomy): Bacteria > Pseudomonadota > Alphaproteobacteria > Puniceispirillales > Marisalimonadaceae > Marisalimonas. The sequence continues at coordinate 12,166 of CABXSI010000011.1, read as the reverse complement.
GACAAAACCAACCATCCCAAATACATTGGGTTATTATTTTCAAAAAATGTTAAAATAGCTGCTAAACCTATAATAACGTATAAACTTCCAGTAAAAACTCCATAAGCAGCTAGTTCATATTGTGATTGAGCTAAAGTAAGATCTTTCGCTTCTGTTAAGTAAGGTGTTTTTTGCTTATCAAAAATATAACCTGGAATCTTAGAGAACCACATCACTTAACTCACAATTATTAATGAAATTAATTTATTTCTTTTCATCATAATCCAGAACCATTAAATCAAGCCGTTTTTTGTTATCGCCCCAAATTACAGCTATTAGCTGTATCATGACTGACATTCCACCTAGGAATAAAAAGAAGTATCCTATTGGAAGAAACGTTTTAATAATCCATCTGTTACTTAAACCAACTAAAGAAGCAGAGACCTCTCCAATTTGATATGAATCAACCATGTAGATCCACGAAAAATAAACACAAATTAGTGTAAAAGGTAACATAAACAAAATATTACCATAAAATTCAACTTTAGCTTTCGACTGGAAATTAAAGTTTTCTCGAAGAAAATCAACTCTTACATGTCTATTATGTGTGTAACCATATCCTAAAACCATACAAAAAACTACTGTATGTAGATGCCATTCCATTTCTTGCATTAATGTTGATTCAAAAAAAGAACCAAAATTGGCAACCATAAAAATTTGTATCCAAACTAATTTTCTAGCAACCACATCCCACATTGTTATTATAACTAAGGGAACCAATAGCCATGTACTAGCTCTTCCAGCTCTGTTAACGATTTCTCGTATTTTTTCACTGATAGAAACTAAACCCTGCATATTTTGTTCAGTTAATGCCATTATCCCCCTCCAGAATTAATCTAATTAATAAATAATTAACTTATTAAAGGTAATATTTCAATAAATTTATCTAGACATAAAAAAGTACACCTATTTTACAATAGGTGTACTCAATATTAGAATATTAGTAGTTTTTAGACTTTAAGTAAGCTCTTTGTGACCAAATGCTGTAGTCTTTTCTGAAAGCGTCATAGCTAGCAGTGATTTCTTTAAATAAAGGATCAGTTGCTGACTTCTCTTTCACAACTTCTTCCCAAGCTCTCTTGAACTTAGAAATCTCTGAATCAGGCCATGTTACAAATGTTACGCCCTTCTTCTCAAGCTCACGCATTGCAGGAACCTGCTTTGCATCAGATCTAACAAGTGCCCACCACATTGTGTCACGACATGCTGTGTTGATAATGCCTTGTTGTGTCTTTGTTAAACCACCCCAACCTTTAGTGCTCATTAATAGCTCACCAATTGAAGTCTGCTGATGCCAGCCTGGAAAGTAGTTAAACTTAGCTAACTGATAGAAACCATAACTTAAGTCGTGTGTAGGCATAGAAAATTCTGTTGCATCAATAACACCTTTTTCTAGTGCTGGATAAATATCTCCACCTGCTAGTAACTGTGTTGACACACCAATTTTACTCATAACCATAGCACCAAGTCCAAAGAAACGCATCTTCATTCCTTTTAACTCTTCAACTTTGTTGATTTTCTTTCTAAACCAACCTGATGTCTCAGGAGCGTGTGTTAAACAGTTAAGAGCTTTAAGGCCATACTCACCATAAATTCTGTCTTTTAACTGCTGACCTCCGCCATATTCCATCCAACCATGGTACTCACTTGCACCTGGGCCAAAAGGAACAGCTGTGAAGTAAGAAACTGCAGGAATTTTTCCAGCATGATATCCAGGTGTTGTGTAACCTGCATCTACTGAACCGTTCTTAACAGCATCCCAAACTTCTAATGAAGGTACAAGTGCATTTGGCTCGTGGAACCTTAAACGAACGTCACCACCTGAGATTTCTTTAACTTTGTTAGAAAAATAAACAGCAGCTTCACCGTTAATGGCAACCTGGCTTCCCCAAGTACTTTGCATCTTCCAACGTAACTTGTCACCAGCTTGTGCTGAGATAGCTACTAAACTAGTTGCAGCTAATGCTACAGCGCCTACGAATAGGCTAGATTTGAATTTCATAAAATTCCTCCCTAGTATTTAAAATAAAGGCTATCATCAAGTAAGTTTATTATTTCCCCAAAAATAACCCAACTCAAGAAACATTGACTGTTTCCAACTGAGTCGTATCTTCTCAATTATTAAGATAAAGGCAAGAAAAAATTAATATATTTTCAAATATTTTTTTTGTCGTGAAAAATTATTTTGTAAATATGATTGATATGTTAACAAATTTTTGTATTTTTTTAATTATGATTAATTTTTAGTCAGTGCTTAGATTTAAAGGCTCAGTTAAAAAATATAAACTTAAAAGGACTTAACATACGAAATTTATATTATTCAAGAAAGAAATTTATCAAAAATTAGTAAGAGTAATTTTATTCATCGTCAAAATGACCTGCTGATACAAAATAACCACCATGGGTAGTTACAAGAGGATCTTTCGAATCAATGAAACCGTCATTATCTTCTATTTTTTTTCTAAACTCTTCACCATTATCTTTTGGTCTATAAGAAATATGATTGGCATATTTGTTATCGATTAATATAGAATCATTATTTGATACTCCAAAGATTATTGAATGCTGAACATTTGAAGTATTCATGCATGATATCACTAGGCTTCTTAAATCATTATAACTTAACCATGTAGATAACATTCTATGATCCTTAGGTTCGGCAACACACGAATAAATTCTAATTGAAACTGTCTCTAATTTGTACTTATCCCAATAATATTGCGCTAATGATTCTCCAAAAACTTTTGATAATCCATAGTTACTGTCTGGCCTTGGCATTACTCTATTATCTATAACCTCTGCTCTTGGATAAAAACCAACAGTATGAACTGAGCTAGCCCATATCACTCTCTTCACATTATTTTTTCTGCAACCCTCATATAAATTATACATCCCAATTATATTAGAGTTCAGGACATTGTCCCATGAACCCTCTATGCTTTGTCCTCCCATATGCACTACACAGTCAATATCTTTTGTAAGTTTTAAAATAGCTTCTGCTGAAGATAAGTCTGCTTGTTGTATTTCTTCATTATCAAATTTTTTATCTAAATTAGTTTTATCTGAAATTCTTAATAAGTCACATTTTTGAGAAAGTGTCTGTCTTAATTGTTCTCCAAGTGCGCCTGCAGCTCCTGTTAATAAAATATTTTTATATTTAAATTTAGACAATTTATCTCTCCTTAAATCTGTTGATTTTTTGAATACTCTCTCCAGAAAGTAAACAATCCCGCTACTATAACTATGAAAGCCCCAATTAAAATCTCAGTTTCTAACTTTTCTTTAAAAATAAAAACACCAATTATAGAGACAAAAACTAATTGAAGGTATGTAAATGGTTGCAATAAAGAAGCCTCACTATGCTGGAAAGCATTAATCATAAGAAAGTGTCCACCAGCACCAAGCATACAAACAATAAGCAACCATAGCCAATGCAAGGTTTCTATTGAATTGTAAAAAAATGGCCCTATTAAACCAAGTATAACAAAACCAGTGATCCCAGTATAGAAAAGGCTAGTGTCTGGACTGTCTTCACTTGATACATATCTGGTCAAAATTTGATAAATCGCAAAGGCAAAAGCACACGCAAGTGCAATTAAAGACAATGGATCAAAAACTTTAGAACCAGGCCTGAGCATAATCAAGATACCAACAAAACCTACTAAAATTGCACACCATCTTCTCCACCCAACTTTTTCCCCCAAAAAAAATACGGATAATGCGGCTACGATGAGTGGACAACTTGCAAAAATAGCGTGAGTTTCAATAAGTCCTATTTTTAAAAAAAGATAATGAGCAAAACACATTTCAACCGCTAAAACAGTCCCACGAATAATTTGTATAATTTTATACTTACTTTTTGATACAATAATTACACTTTTATTTCCTATACTATTTATTGTGATTACGAATAAAAATAAAAAGAAATATCGAAACATATTAATAGAAATAACATTATAATAATCAGTTAAATACCTAGTAAAACCATCCATTAACGAAAGACAAAATATTGCTGACACAATAAAAAGTATGCCCTTAGTATTTGAAGAAAATTTTGTGGGCATATTATTTTTAGCTTTCAGTATTTTAATAAAAATTAATTGTTTTATTTATTCCATGATCAAGTGAGGTGTATTTAAAATCCTTAAAAATTTTAGAAGGCTCTCCTCCAAGGATTTCCTCGACGACACTTATTGGTTTACCATTTAATGTTACTTTTGCATCTGGAATATTTTTTTTAATTATTGAAAGAAAATCTTCAACGCTTGCTGTTATTCCATTAATATTAATAGTCAATGCTCCAACAGGAGATTTATCAATTAATCTTTCAACTAAATTTGTAACATCTTCAACATATACAAACCCAGCCTTTCCTGAAAAACCTACAGTGTATTTACGGTTTTGTTTAGCAGCTTTACAAGCCAAGGTGACACCTGCAGTTCCACCGATTTCTCTTCCAGGCCCATAAATCACAAATGGCCTTAACCCAACACTGGAAATTAGAGATTCATTAAAATAAGCTCTAGCAATTCCTTCAACCGCTAACTTAAAAGCACCATAATGTGTTTCAGGGAATGGATTGTATTTATCTTCGTTACCATAAACTCCACCACTACTAGTATAAATAAGAAATTTAATATTATTTCTTTTTATTGCCTCAAAAACATTAATTGAACCTTTAACATTCACTTCAGCTCCCAAAGATGGGTTAGAACTACAATCTGGTGTCATTAAACCTGCTAAATTTAAAATATAATCCATATCTTTAGTTGCTTTTAAAACTCCTTCAAAATCAGTGATATCACCCTCAATAAAGTCTATATTATTAAATTCATCACCTATCAAATTTTTAAGTAATTCTGTTTTAATTCTAAGATCAAATATAGTTATCTTAAGGTTTTTTTTTAAAAGTGATTTTGTAATCCAACTGCCAAGAAAACCACTTCCACCAAATATAAGTATGTTTTTCATTTAAGCTCTTCTACTACTTAACATTACTTTTGCAGCACGACCTATTTCTTTTATACATTCAATTGATTTTGGAAAGTATTTTGAATTTGATAAAAAACCGTGAATTTGCCCTGGGTATAATTTATAGGTCACTTTATTACCAAAATATTCCAGCCTCTTTTTATATGCTATTCCCTCATCTAGTAGTGGATCCAACCCTGCCGCAAATATGAACGTTTCTGGCATGTTCTTTAGATTGCTACTAAACAAAGGTGAAGCTTCCCAATTCACTGACTCTTTTTTACTTTTTAAATAATGACCAATAAAATAATTCATGGTGTCATACGTCAAAGTCATTCCATCCAAATTTATATCCATTGACTTCATAGTTAAGGTTAAATCAACACAAGGGTATATTAGTATCTGCCCTTGGATAGGCATAATATTTTTTTTAGAAGAATTAATTGCTAATACAGTAGCTAAATTACCTCCTGCACTGTCTCCACAAACAAACAAATTATTAAGGTCTATATTAAATTCATTTTCAAAATCCGTTATAGATTGGAGTACGTCCTTTGATTCAGACAAGGCATAAGGAAACTTATACTCTGGAGAAAGACTGTAATCGACTGCGACAACTATCATTTCTGATTCATTACAAATAGATCTACATGTAAAATCATGTGTCTCTAAATTTCCCATTACAAATCCACCACCATGAAAAAAAATGATAATTGGTGTTTTAATATTATCATTGTAATTATTAGGAAAATAGAACCTCACATTGATGTTCTTGTTAAACCTACTCCTTATTTTTATATTCTTAAAAGTAGATATTTTTGGAGGCGTCAAATTATCATCTTTTAACTGTCTTAAACGTTCTTCTCTAAGTTCTTTTGGCTCTAATAAATGATGAAGTTTGGAGTTGTTTTTAACACGTTGCTCTAGGAAAATTTTTGTTTCTTTATCTATTATCATGATAGTCTTCTAAATTTATTCCTTTGTTTTTTTATCTTAATTTTTATAATTTATTTAATTATAGTAATTTAAGAAACAATAAAACTCTAGGGGGAAGAGAAACATGACCGAGCTAAAAGGTATTATCGCGCCTTTCACAACTCCATTTGCTGAAAATGGAGAGATTAACTTAAACTTGATAAAGCCTCAAGTCGACTGGTTGATAGAAAACGGAGTCCATGGTTTAGCTGCTGGAGGTAGTACAGGCGAAGGTCATGTTCTAAATATAGACGAATATGTATCTCTTATGAGAAAAACATCAGAGGCATTAAACAATAGAGTACCTTTAGTCGCTGGAATAATTGCCAATTCAACTTCTGAAGTTATAGCTAGAGGCCAATCTGTGAAATCTTTGAATGTCTCTGCGCTTCAAATAACTCCACCTAGTTATCTATTTAGACCAGATGATGACGCTATGGTTAGACATTTCAAAGAAATACATAAGGAATGCCAAATTCCTATTCTTATTTATAACGTTGTCCCGTGGTGTTATTTGTCTCCTGATTTACTTTTAAGAATAATGGATGAAGTTCCTGGTGTGTTAGGGGTCAAACAAAGTGCGGGAGATATGAAACTTTTTGCTGATCTAATTAGAAGAGCAAAGCCTGAGAATATGATTTTTAGTGCGGTAGACGCACTCCTATACTCTTCATACCAACTTGGTGCTCCTGGATCTATAGCTGCAATCTTGACTGCAGCCCCTGGACCATCAGTTAAATTATGGGACGCTGTAATTGCAGAGGATTGGAACGTAGCTAAAGATCTTCATGAAAGATTAATGCCATTATGGGATGCAATTGGTTTAGATAATATGCCTTCTTTATGTAAATATGCTCAAAAGCTTCAAGGTCTTGAAAGTGGATTTGCAAGAAGACCAACAGCACCAGCTACTGATGATCAAAAAAAGTTGGTTAAAAATGCATTAGTAAATTTAAATTTAATTTAATATAGAAGTTTTGGTTAATTAGTTTTAGGGAGAATTATAAATTGAATAAAAATTATCCTGAACCCACAAAATCAATTGAGGTTGCCAAAAATGATCTTAAAAAATGGGGATACTGCCTTTTAGAAAACGCTATTCCTGCTGATCTTAATAAAAAGGTTTTGGAAAGATTAGTAGAGCAGGCAGCAGCTGAAAAGAAATTAAATATCGCATATGAAGATGGCAGTAAAACTAAAAAATGGGGGGAATTTGATAAAAACAAAAATAATACAGGCATCAACCAAAGAATATGGATGTTACCTAATAAAGGAAAAGTATTTTTAGAAATTTTAGAACTTCACAATTATGTCGATTGTATTAAACAAGTAGTTGGTAATGAATATCTAATCTCTAGCTTTGGAGCAAATATAGCTAAGCCAGGAGGCATTGCCATGGACCTTCATACTGACCAATGGTGGTTGCCTGACCCTGTAAGAAGAAACGAAGATTTTTTACCTTCAGGCTCTATAGACAGAAAAAAATTTAATATAAAAATTAATAAGGATATTTCTAATAATAATGAACTTATATCAAGGCCTGCGGTTTCAAATGTATTAATTATGTTAAATGGTATGACTAGAGAAAACGGTGGTACTTTAATAGTTCCAGGTTCTCACTTATTTGGTCGCCATCCTGATAAAAATATTGATAAAAATATTGAAACTATATCTGCAGAAGGACCTCCAGGCTGCGCAATAATAACGGACGGTAGAGTGTGGCATGGAACTGGTGCAAATATCTCTAAAGAAGAAAGATTAGCTATATTAATAACATTTTGTGGTCCACAATTTAGACCTCAAGAGAATTTTACATTAGGAATAAAAAAAGAAATTTTTTCACAACTCAATAATTATCAAAAAGAATTATTTGGTTTTAAAGTATGGAACGGGTATGGAAGAATAGGCAACCCAACAGATACATTTCTCAGCTTTGAAAATGAAGAGATAGGTGAATTAAAAATTTAAACTATTGCCTTAATTTTATTTAAGGATCATATAATCATAATATAATGAATTAAATGGACCCCTATGAATTTTTTGAAACAGAATGCTAGATGGTTGATAGCAACTGCCTTTCTATATTTTTGTTCATGTTTTGGACAAACATTTTTTATTTCATTATTTGCAGGAGAAATAAGACTAACGTTTGATTTATCTCATGGAGATTGGGGATTTATTTATTCGGGTGGAACCTTAGCCTCAGCAATCGCAATGCTAATTTTTGGTGGATATATCGATAAATATAAAATCACTTTAAACATAAAAATTGTGATTATTTCACTAAGTTTGCTGTGCCTATCTATGACATTTATTAATATAGTTTGGCTTCTTCCTTTTATAATTTTTGGATTGAGGTTTTTTGGACAGGGAATGCTTATTCATATACCTGCTGTTGCTATAGGTAAATGGTATGGCAAAAATAAAGGAAAGGCATTATCAATTTCAATTATGGGATTTTCACTTGGTGAAGCAATTTTCCCAGTTATATTTGTAAGTTTATTTGCGATTATAGGTTGGAGAAACAGCTGGATAATTGGAATGATAATATTGTTGTTAATACTTCCAGTCATATTATATCTTCTATCTAACGAAAGAACACCGAATAGCAAACAGGAGAATATGACTAATCAACTAGGAATGAGTCACAAGCATTGGACAAGAAAAGAAGTTCTTAAAAATTGGGTTTTCTGGGCGGTAATAGTACCATTTTTAATCCCTCCAATCTTTTCAACCGCATTCTTTTTTAACATGGTTCATCTTACTGAAGTGAAAAACTGGTCCCTAATTTCTTTTACCGCTTTATTCCCCTTCTATACTGGAATGTCGATCTTAACTACTTTGAGTTCAGGGTGGATACTTGACAGATTTGGTGTTGAGAAAATTTTACCATTCTACCTTATTCCTATGGCGTTAGGTTTACTAATTTTTTCTTATAGTAATACCTACATAAACGCTATTTATGGGCTAGCATGTTTAGGAATGACACAAGGTTTAGCAATGACGATTGGTGGAACCTTTTGGCCAACGTATTATGGAACTAAAAATTTAGGATCCGTTAGATCTTTATCGACATCTACAATGGTTTTTGGAACAGCGATTGGCCCTGCTGTTGTCGGCAAACTTTTAGACTTACATATTAATTATGATATAATTTTATTTGGCATGTTTGTGATTGCTATTGTTGCAAGTATATCTTTAGCCATTACAATGACAAAGGCACCCAAACTATTACCTCAAAATAAAATTTAAAGGAGTTAGAAATGTTAAACATATACCTTTCAGGTGAAATACATAGTGATTGGCGCCAAGAAATAATAAACTTATGTAATAAAGAAAATTTAGAAATTTCCTTTTCCTCCCCGATTACAAATCACGAAGCGTCGGATAATTGTGGAGTTCAAATTCTAGGTAAAGAAGAAAAAAAATTCTGGAAAGATAACAAAGGTGCAAACATAAATTCTATAAAAACAAGAAAATCAATAAAAGATTGTGACATTGTTGTTGTTAAATTTGGAGAAAAATATAAGCAATGGAATGCTGCATTTGATGCAGGGTACGCGGCTGCTCTTAATAAATCGATTATAGTAATTCATAATGATGAACACCAACATGCACTCAAAGAAGTTGATGCTGCTGCAGCTGCTGTAGCAAAAGACCAACATCAGGTTGTTAGAATTCTCAAATATATACTCAAAGAATCATTAGATTAGCCCAAACGCTTTAAGGTTAGTTGATGAATAAATAATAAAGAAAAAGTGTATGTTCCACATAATTTTATTTAACCCCGAAATTCCTCCTAATACAGGAAATATTATGAGATTAGCCGCCAATACTGGAACAACATTACACTTAATAAAACCGTTAGGTTTTAATCTTAATGACAATACGCTTAAAAGAGCAGGTCTGGATTACAAAAAAGATGCTGATTTTTTTATTTATGACAGTCTAGATTTATGCTTGAAATCAATAAATTTCAATGAAATTTATGCTTTTACAAAATTTGCAAAGAAAAATTTTAGTAAAGTTAGTTTCAAACAAAATGATTGTTTATTATTTGGTAGCGAAACTAGTGGATTGCCTGATGATGTATTAAAAAAGATAAAAGACACTAATAAATTAAGAATTCCTATGGTTGCAAAAAGTAGAAGTCTTAATCTAAGTAATTCAGTAGCTATAACAATATACGAAGCTTTAAGACAAAATGAATTTAGGAATTTGGCGTAAGGCAAAGATATTTTATGAGTTTTTTTGAATGGTTAACAATTTTTTTTGTTTGTCTAATAGGTGCTATGACACCTGGCCCAAGTTTAATTTTGATTATATATTTAACTAATTCAAAAAATTTTGTTTCAGGATTTGTAGCCTCATTAGCGCATGGATTTGGGATATTTATATATGCATTAATTTCTATTTTTAGTTTAAGTTTTGTAATTAATTTATTACCCACAGCCATACCAATTATTCAGATATTGGGTGCTATTTTCCTTATTTATTTAGGTTACAAAATACTTTTTTTGAAAATCTCCAAAACAGTTATTAATAATAAAACAAAAATACCTGAAACAACCATAGAGAGCATATTCCTTGGATTAACAACTTCAATAATAAATCCAAAGATATTAATTTTTTTTACATCTATTTTTAGTCAATTTATTAGTCAAGATTATAGTATTTACACAAAGTTTGGCATGGCATTCCTAGCAGGGATAATAGACTCAACTTGGTATATCTTAGTGTGCTATTCAATAAGTATTAAAATTGTTGAAAATTATATAAAGTCAAAGCAGAAAATAATTTTTTTTATTATGGGAATAATATTGATAATTTTTTCTTTTTATTTAGCTTTTAAAGCAATTAAATATTTTATTTTAATAGCTAATTAAATTTTTGTCTATTTTCGGAACTAAGTTTGACAAAGAAATACTATCTTGAATTTCAATATCATTTATTTTCATCCAGTTGATAGTACTTAAATTATCACATTTTGGACAATGAAGTTCCCACCTATTATTTTTATTCCCACAAGAGGAACAAAAATAATTAAAACCTTCAGTAGCGTTTGCAGCTTTTTCCAAATTATCCTTAACTATTTCTGGATTATTTTGTGAACTTGCTATATCCGCAAAGGCCTGATAAGCCTTGTTTGTAAGCTTACTTTTAGGTACCTCAGTTAGTAATTTTTCTGCTTCACCCCAAATTTTTTCTGCAACTGCAAAACAAGCTATAGCAATTTTAAGATCATCTTTTATGTCTTTAGATGATTTTTTACTTAATAGATTTATTGCTTTAGCTACACGCGAACCAGATGTTTTTAAATCCCACTTTTTTGACAACTCATTTAAAACATCATGATTAGATGTAAGTAAAAAAGTTTTTTCTAGTTGATTAATTGATTTAGTTTTGGAACCAATGCCTTTGAGCAGATTTGATAATTTTATTGACACTAAGACATGATTAGGTTTTTGTTTAAACGCCTCTTTTAAATGATTTTTTGCTGAATTTATATTTCCTTTTTCTAGATAATCTAATGCACACACGTAATTTAGATCAGAAGCAATATTTTGGTAGATTTTATGATTTATAAATTTCATATTTTTTAATTTATTTAGATAAATAAGAGATTTTGTGACATCTCCTATTTTTGCATAAGAAAAAAGTAAAACTTCCAAAATTTGTTTTGATTTTGGCTCAAATTTAATCGCTTTTTCTGCCTCTTCTAATATTTCATTTATATCTTTTTTATCTAATATTGCTTGTCTCATTAGAGCTAAATGACCAACAAATGCTGTTGAAGACTCAGCAGTAAGTTGCTTAAAGTAATTCTTTGATATTTCTTTTTTATTTGAAGTATTTTCATTTAAGTTTTTAAAAACATCTAAGTGTGTGCTTAACAATTTACCTAAATTTTTATCTTTAGTGTTTTTGGCTACCAAAGAAGCTTCTTTTGCAGCAGACTCAAATTCTCCATGACTGGCCAGTAAAAATGCTTTAACTAGTTTTTGTTCTACTTTTTTATTGTTATTAACTTCGAATCTTCTAAAAGCTGCCTTTGGAAAATTTAAGAATGCAAGCCAAATTCTATCAATAAATATTATTACAACAGAAAATAATATTAACATTAAAACAAATCGGTCTGTAGGTATTTGAATACCCCATCCCATCCAATTTATAGAAGTTT
>CABXSI010000010.1 GCA_902514865.1 uncultured SAR116 cluster alpha proteobacterium | reverse complement strand
TCTTGACCAAGCCACTCCTCCAGCAGGGAAAATGGCTACAACACCACCATTTTTTAAGATTTTAATAGCTGTTTGTCTTGTCACAACATTATTTCGCATTGCATTTTTACTATTACTAAAATCAATAGGAAGAATATTGTCTGCAAGTATAGGTTCTTGTCTGAGAACTCCATGAGCAATAACTTTAAAATTTTCATCCAATGTTGAGGCAAACCAAGATAAAAAAACTCCATCTGCAACTCCAAAAGGGTGATTTGCCACTATAATTAATCCTCTTGATTTTGCTCTTTTAGGGATAGGACTTAATTTAGGTGTCTGAATACCCATAGAGTTTAATGCGTGTTTCCAAAGATCTGTTCCTCTTTTGTCTTGGCATAATGAAATAAAATTCTTATATCTTTTCTCAAGAGAAATCCTAGCTGATAAAAGTTCTACGGTATGAATCAAAAATCTATGATGTATAGGTAACCATGATTCGGCATATGTTATTTTTACATTTGATTTAAACATATTTTTGCACTTCATAATTAATAATCATGATTCTATAATATTATAAATTTAATTTTCAATATTTATTTTCAAACCAAGATCATAAAAAATTTTTAACTATGAATTTGGAAATATAGGTTTAATTTCAGGAAAAAAATTTTCTAACTCATATCCTACATTTAACAAAATATCTTCCCTATATTTTCTTGTAATAAATTGAACTCCAAGTGGGATATTGGAAGTAGCCTTATTTGTTGAAAATGTTAAACCTGGAAGTCCTAAAAATGGAGGTGCAATTTGAGGAAGCATTGAATCAAAAACTAAATCAAAAGACTCAGGTGATTCTAAGTCCTTTAAGTCGGGAAAAGGTAAGTCACCAGAAACCGGACACAAAATTAAAGGGTAATTATCAAAGAAATTGTTCCACTCTCTACTTATTCTTGCCCTGTTTTGAAGGGCATCCATAAAGTTTTCTAAACTTGTGTCCGGACATCTTCTGGACATTTGATCATAAATAAAATTTGCGTCAGGATCATTTTCTCTTTTTATGGCTTCCCCCCCCAGTTCTTCTAAATTCCCCAAGCCATAAAGCAGCTTGAAATTTAGCGGCTTCTTGAAAATCTGGAGCATCCGGTTCTTCAATTATCCAACCAATATCTTCTAGATGTTTTGCAACGTTTTTTAATTCATCTTTTATTATTGGATCAATTTTTAACCCTTTAATTTCTGTTATTAAGGCTAATTTTTTTTGTGGTTTTTCAAATGTAAATGGTATAGGAACCCACCATGGATCATCATAATCCTCAATACTCATAGCTTTTAAACCGAGTTCAAGATCTTTGATTGATCTAGCAAGCGGACCAGATACAGCCATTATTTGTCCACCAATATGTCTGTCTGGGGTAGTATAATTTATCATTGGGACACGACCTAAACTAGGTCTCAAACCATGTATACCACAAGCATAAGCAGGGTAACGAATTGACCCAGCAATATCAGTGCCGTGGCCAATGGCTCCCATTCCTGAAGCTGTGGCAGCTGCGGCTCCGCCTGAAGAACCACCTGGTGTTATATTCTTGTTATGTGGGTTAAGGGTATGTCCATGTAAACTATTTCTAGTGAACCAGTGTATACTAAATGCCGGTGTGTTTGTTTTACCTACAATAAGTGTGTCGGATTTTTTTAGATTATTAACAACAGGGCTATCTTTTTTTGCGATAAGATCTTTTTGTATCCTTAAACCATTTGTGCTTGCGTAACCTATTTGATCTGTATTTACTTTAACAGTAACAGGTACACCTGCAAGTTGACCCAAATTTTCTTTATTATTTAACTTTTTATCTAATGAAAGAGCTGTATTTTTAGCCTCATTAAAAGTATCTATAACTATTGCATTAATTTTAGGGTTTGTATTTTCAATATGTTTTATTGTTTCGTTACAAATTTCAACTGCGGAAATTTCTTTTTTTTTGAATAACTCTGTTATTTTAAATGCTGGTAGTTTCCAAATATCATTCATTATATAATGCCTGTAATAATATTTTACGATTAAAAAAATAATAAATCATAAATCTATCCTAAAACAAAAGTGATAAAATAACTTTATTTTTTTTTAGTATTAGTAATAATGGTCTATGGGAGATAAATTGAGTTCATCCATTATGGTGATAACACCAAACTTCTCAGAGCTTGCATGGTGCATAAACTTACAAAGCTAGAAACTGCTAAAAATAAATTAATAAAATTGATTAGTTCTAAAAATTGTAAAACTAAAGTATCGGTTAATGAAGCTAATCAAAGAATAAATTATAATCTAATCAAAAGTACAATAAATCTTCCAGAAACACTTAATTCTGCTGTTGATGGTTATGGCATATTACACAAAAGTTTAATAAAAAACCCTAAAACTGAATTTGAAGTAGTGGGGGTAGCAAAGGCGGGTTTCCCTTTCAATAATAAAATTAAAATCAATCAGGCTATTGAAATTTATACAGGATCTATCTTACCCAAAGGTGTTGATACTGTGGTTATGCAGGAGAATTGTAAAAGAAAAGGTTCAAAAGTTATAATAAAAGAAGATATAAAGGTAAAACAAAATGTTAGGCCTATTGGCGAAAATCTCAAAAAAGGTGAATTAATTGTTAAAAAAGGTGAAATTTTAAATTCATCCAACATTGGCCAGTTGTCTGCATCAGGCATTAATAAAATTGAGGTATATGACAAAATTAAAATTTCAATTATATCAACAGGGAATGAGTTGATAGACTCTAGATATAGTAAGATTATTAATGGCCAAATTTATGATTCAAATAGACCAATGCTTAAATCTTTATTTCAAACAAATAATACTGAAATTATAGATATGGGTATTGTCAAAGATAATAGATCAGATTTAGCATCTAAATATCTAGACTGTCTTTCTAAAAGTGACGTAGTTATATCTACAGGTGGTGCCTCTGAAGGTGTTGAAGACCATACCCAAGATGCATTGAGAGATATTGGAGCTGAAAGTTTAGTTTGGCAATTAGCCATGAAACCAGGTAAACCAATGGGGGTTGGGATGATTCAAAAAAAACTAATATTTTGTCTTCCTGGAAATCCAGTTGCTGCATTTGTATGCTCTAAATTATTAATCAATCCTATCATAAATAAACTAGCTGGTGGAATTAACTTAAATCCAGTTTTTTTCAAATTACCGTCGGGATTTGAACATAAAAAAAAGATAGGTAGAACAGAATTTTTAAGAGCTAAAATAAATAATAGTTCATCTAAATCAGAAATAATTTTACACGGCAGAAAAGGAGCAGGTGTTATTTCATCACTTATTGGAGCGGATGGTTTAGTTGAAATACCTTATGACAGTATTGAAGTTAAAAAAGGCGAATTATTAAAATTTTATCCATTTGATCACAGAAGTATCTAAATCAAATGATTTAAAAAATTATTGTAAAGAATATTTATGAATTAAGAAATTTGTTATTGAGTTTATATTATTTAAATCAAGTGACGGTATTGTAGTTACTTTTTCATTGTCGGAAGCTATAGCAAATATGTTTTTATCATTCTTAAAAAGTAATGGTTTATTAATAATAGATCTATGAACTTCAAGCTTCGGAATGTTTTCATTTTTATAGCCCTCTACAACTATAATGTCGCATTTATTAATAGGTTCTTTAGAAAACATTTCCAACATTTTGAACAAGCTTTTTTCTTCATTTTGATTGTTTTCTTGAATTAGGGCAAATCTCTCTTTGGATGAAATAATTACAGGTTTTGCTCCAGCTTTTCTTAAGTTGTAAGAGTCTTTCCCTGGTTTATCTATATCAAACTTGTGATGAGCATGTTTTAGAGTGCCCACATTAATACCAATTTTAGTAAAATTTCTAATTAATTTTGTTGATAAAGTTGTTTTGCCTGATCCAGACCAACCTGCCAGCCCAAACAAAGGTGGTAATTTGCCGAGGATTTGTTGTGCAAGTATAAGATCTTGAGGTGCATTTAAATTAGTAAAAGGATCAAAGTCCGAATTTTGTATGTTATCAAAGTCAACATAAGCAATGTTAAGTTGAGCTGTGAAAATATCTATTTTTCTTACACCTTCATTTAGAGCATTTTGTAATTTGTTATTGATATTTGATTTCCATAAAGCAATTACTGGATGATTAAACCCTCTTGATTTTGCAACCACCAAATCAACTTCTGGAGTTTTATTCTTTGCTTCGACCATAGATTGGACTAGGTTATTAGGAAGAAATGGGGTGTCGCATGGTAAAGTCAAAACCCAATCTTGATTTATCTCCTTTGCCCAATTTAATGACGCTAAAATTCCAGCTAGGGGTCCCAAATAACCTTTAATAGGATCCTTAATTATCTTGTAACCAAACTTTTGAAAGTTATCAAAATTTGTATTTATATTTAATGCAATAGGTGCAACTTTGCCTGATACTTTTTCTAAAACATAAGATAAAAGTGGTCTATCCAAAAGACGGATCAAAGCTTTTTCTTTACCACCCATTCTTCTACCTTTGCCTCCTGCTAAAATGACACACGGTATTATTTCGTTTAATGTTTCCAAATTTTTCAACCTTTAGTTGATTAAAGACCTTTGTGCAGACATTACATCTTCATTTGCAACTGCCTTGATGTCAGTATCAAAAATCACTCTATTTACATCATTTGCAATTATCATCCTTTTACCTTTGGCTCTTCCAATTAATGTAAGGCCAGCTTCTCTAGCTAGTTTAACTCCTGTTTCGGTAAAACCTGACCTTGATATCAATATTGGGATTCCCATTTGAACTGTTTTTATAACCATTTCTGAAGTCAGTCTTCCAGTAGTATAAAAAATTTTATCATTCGCATTTTCTTTATTTAAAAACATCCAACCAGCAATCTTATCTACTGCATTATGTCTTCCAACGTCTTCAACATAAATTAGTGGTGAATCTTTTTCGCATAATACGCAACCATGAAGGGCTCCTGCTTTTAAATACAAGCTGGGTTTTGTATTAACTTTTTTTGAAATCGTATAAATCCAAGAAGTTTTTATCTTTGTTTTTTTATCAAGATTAACTGATGAAAAATCATCCATTATATCTCCATAAACTGTACCCACTGCACAGCCACTTGTTTTGATTTTCTTTTCCATTTTTTTTTCATAGTTTGTTTTTCGTTCAGTTCTTACGATAACAACTTGGAGGTCTTTGTCATAATCAATTCCTGAAATGACATCATCTTTCTTCAGCATATTTTGGTTAAGCAGATAGCCAACTGCTAACAAGTCAGGCATATCACCTAATGTCATTGCGGTGACAATTTCTTGTTTGTTAAGATAAATTGTTAATGGAATTTCTTTAACTACAGGTAGTTTAATATTTTCACCAGATTCATTTAAACACTCGATTGATTCAGTTAGATTATCATTTTCTAAGTTAGGTGAAATATAAAACTCTTTATTGTTTTCCATAGTCTTACCTTTTATTTAAGAGTTTGTTTTGATGCCGCCCAATTAATGAATTCTTGAGATTCATTTGATAAATGATCACATAAATTTAAGTATTTTATTAAAAGCTCTTTTCCAAAAGAAGTAATGTGTGTACCTTTATTTCCCCTTTTTTTTTCTAAAACAGGTGTTGAGAATGCTTCTTCTATAGTTTTAAGAAGCATAGTTGCTCTTCTTGTACTCATACCCATTTCTTTTGCAGCTGACCTGATAGAACCTTTATTAGCAACTAAGTTAAACAGCTCCATTTTCCCAGTACCAATCATATGACTATTAATATAAACTTTGATTCTAACACCATTTTTATTTTCATTTACTAGTCTAGGCGGTAAAGAAGAATTTTTTAAATTTATAGATCTATTTTTCATTAACTAAATATATAGTATAATGTAAAAATACACTAAATATTTATTATGAAAATGAGCTTATGTCTGAATACTTTACAACTGATGAATTAGCAGAGTTTCTAAGAATTAAACCAAGAAAAGTTTACGATTTAGTCTCTACGGATAAAGTACCTTATTCTAAAGTTATGGGTAAATTATTGTTTTCTAAATCAGAAATATCAAATTGGATTTCTGGTGGAAAAAACAATATGTCTAATCCAAAAAATCTACCAAATATATTATTAGGTAGTCATGATCCTCTTTTAGAATTAGCAGTCAAGCAGTCAAAATCAGGAATTGCAATGTCATTTGACGGAAGTACAGAAGGTTTAGAAAGATTTAAATTAAATCATGGTATAGCGTCCGGGCTTCATATTTATGATAGTGATTTGGAAACTTGGAATGTACCAATAGTAAAAAAATGTCTAGAAAAACAGGATTTTGTTTTAATGGAATGGGCCAAAAGGGATAGAGGTTTAATCTATAAACCGAAAGAAAAAAGCAAAAAAAATTCTATTTATGAATTCTTAGGTCAGAGACTTGTTACTAGGCAAAGTGGATCTGGATCTGACAATTATTTCAAATATATTTGTAAAAGAGAAAATATTAATTCCTCTGATTTTATTGGCACTGAAGTCACCTACTCTGAAAATGACGCTGTTTCACTTATTTTATCAGATAATGCAGATGTAACTCTTGGTCTTGCATCTGAGGCTAAAAAGCATCATTTGGGATTTCTTCATATTGCTACTGAAAGATTTGATATCGTTGTAAATAGAATCTCTTGGTTTGAAAAACCTTTTCAAAGACTTTTGAATTTTTCAAGATCTGACGATTTTTTAAATACTGCCTCAAATTTTTTTGGTTATAATATTAATGATTTAGGAACAGTACATTTCAATAATAAATAGGCAAAAAAATGTTTAAAGAAATTGGTAAGGGTTTGTTAGGTGTTGCAATAATACATACTCTATTTTTTTTCTTTTTAGGGGCTAAAACATTTATTTTTTCTTTTTTAGCTTAAGGTGTTAAATGAAAATTACTGGAATAGAAACAATACAAAATACTGAATATTCTAATCTTGTTTGGATTAAACTTTATACTGATGAGGGTTTGACAGGCTTGGGAGAAACATTTAGGAACCCTCAAGCTATAATTTCTTATTTGCACGAAACATGTGCGCCCTATCTAATTGGCAGGGACCCCCTTAGAATAAATGAACATTCAGATAATTTAATTAACTGGACAGCTAATAGATATATAGGATACCCAACAAGATCAGTTGAATATAGAGGAAATTCTGCGGTCGATATAGCACTTTGGGATTTAAAGTCTAAAGCTAGTGATTTGAGTTTAGTAGACATGTTAGGAGGTCTAAGTCGAGATTGTATACCAATATATAATACATGTGCTGATGATGGGTATAACTGGAATGCAAATTTGCGGTCTCGGTCAGTAGGATCAACTAATGTAAAAAAAGAAAAAAATAATTACGACGATTTAGAAATGCAAGCTCAAAACCCAGGGGAATTAGCACAGAGTCTGTTGGATGAGGGTATTTCAGCAATGAAAATTTGGCCATTTGATGAATTTGCATTTCCAACGAAAGGTCAAATGATATCCACGGAAAATTTAAAGGAAGGTATAAATCGAATTGAAAAAATACGTAAAGCTGTTGGAAATAAGATTGATATAATGCTTGAATATCATTCATTATGGCAATTAGCGCCAGCTTTAAAAATTGCCCGTCAAGTAGATGAATTTGATGTTTTTTGGCACGAAGACCCTATAAACATGGCTCACTTAAAAGATCTTGCTGAGTTTAGAAAAAATATGATAGCTCCTGTTGCAGGTAGTGAAGCCTTAGGGACAGCTTTATGGTATCGTGACGCTCTAGCTTTAGACGCTATAGATTATATGCACTATGATTTAGGTTGGATTGGAGGAATTTCAGAAGCTATAAAAATATCTGGTATAGCTCATGCCAATAACAGAATGATGTGTCCCCATGATTGTACTGGGCCGATTGTTTGGATTGCTAATCTTCATATAAGCCTTGCATTTACAAGCTCAATGATTTTAGAAAGTGTAAGGTCCTATTATAATGGCTTTTATAAAAAGTTAGTAAATAACCTTCCTAAGATTGAAAAGGGGTTTGCATTCCCTATGGATGGAATTGGCTTAGGTACAGAATTGCAGGACTCCCTTCTAAAATCAGCAAATACGATTATTAGAAAAACTTCAAAAAATGATTTATGAAAATTTTAAAAGTAATTACCTTACAAAATAAGAAAATTAAATTAGATCTTTTACCTGAAATTGGTGGAAGAATTAGTAGTTTAATTTTTGACGATTTTCATGTTTTACGTCCAATACCTCTCCATGATTTAAAGTCTATTCAATTGTTTAAAGGTGGGAGTTTTCCATTAGCTCCATTTTCTAATAGAATAAAAAATGCAAAATTTAGATTTAATGGATTAGAATATAACTTGAATCAAAATGCTTTTCCTCATGCAATTCATGGTCATGGATACTTAAGTGAATGGAGTATAGTAGAACAATCAAGTTCTTCTGTTATTTTAATTTATCGACATGAAACAGATAAATTCGGTTGGCCTTGGTCATATGAAATAACTCAATCAATTTATTTGACTCCGTTCTCATGCAAAATTGAACTAAAACTCCTGAATAATTCAAAAAACATCATGCCTTTTGGATTTGGAATACACCCATTTTTTAATTTTAATGATGAGATTAAATTAAGATTCAATGCTTCAAGAGAATGGGTAGGACAACCGGAAGATTTTCCAACTAAAACTAAGCCTATAGAAAATAACTTTAATTTTAGAAATGGAAAAGCATTGTGGAATAATGAAAAAACAGTATGTTATGAAAATTTTAGTGGAAAGGTTCAAATTATTTGGCCTAATAAAAAGAAAAAAATCACAATGAAAGTGGATAAAATTTTTAACCATTTAATCGTCCACGTTCCAAAAACAGATGAATATTTTTGTATTGAGCCAGTAAGCCATCCAACTGATGGCTTTAACTTAATGCAAGGGAAAAAAGAAAACTCAGATTGTAATTTTCTAATACCAAATAAATATATAAGCGGTTTGATAGAGTTAGACTTAGAAAAATAGTTTTATCTAAAAAAGGGAAATTGCATTCCTTTAACTCCAGGAACTTTCAAAGCGAATATTCCTCCTGCTAAAGGTTGTTTTTTTTCTGTTCCTTTAGTTATATCTTTTCCAATAGATGTGACATAAATAATATCTAGATTTTTTCCACCAAAGGCAATTTTAGTGGGTTTCTCTACTGGCATTTTTATAATCATATCAATATTACCCTTTGGTGTAAGTCTTACTATTTCCCAACCAGAAACTCCAGCCATCCAATAACAACCGTCTGTGTCAACACAACCGCCATCTGGCCTTCCTGCCATATCCTTAGTATCAAAGAAAATACGTTTGTTAGACCAAATACCTTCATCCAAATCATAATCATATGCCCATATAGTTCTGATCCAAGGAGCGCTATCAGATATGTATGCTGTTCTACCTTCAGGTGAAAAAGCTAAGCCATTAATAGTATGAAAACCTTCCATAGTTTTTTTTGCTCTACCTGACTGATCAAGACAATAAAGACTACCTTTAGGCTCAGCATTTATATTTGAACCACTAATTGCCATTGTTCCGGCGTAGAACCTACCTTTTAAGTCAACGGTTCCATCATTAAATCTATTATTTAAAATATTATTCTCTGGATTATTTATGAATTTCATACTTTTATCATTTTGGTTTAATTCAAAAAAACCACTAGTAAGAGCTAATATAATATTAAGGTTCTTTTTAATTGCAAAACATCCAATTGGTTTACCAACATTGATAGTTTTATTTTTACCATTTATGGGATTGAACTTGTTAAGTTGGCAGTTATTTATATCAACCCAGTAGAGATTTTGGTCTGCAGTTGACCAAATAGGACCTTCTCCTAAATTTGCTTTTATATCTAACACGCAATCTACGTGAATATTGTTCAATTTATTTTCTCCAAAATTACAAAAATTTAAATAAAATAACTATTTTATTAAATTTGGTAAAGTTAAGGATATAGCAGGTATAAAAGTAGTAAGCATAAGTGCAATTAAGATTGCAAAATAAAATGGCCAAATTGTTTTTACAACTCGTTCAATTGGTACTTTACCAATTGCACAGCCGACAAAAAGACAGGCACCTACTGGAGGTGTACATAAACCAAGTCCTAAATTCATCATCAATACCATACCAAATTGAAGGGGTTCCATCCCTAAAGATACAGCTAATGGTAAAAAAATTGGCGTGCAAATTAGGATCAATGCAGCCATATCCATAATCATTCCCAAGACTAATAACATTATGTTTATCATCAATAAAATAACAATAGGATTATTTGATATACCATTCATAAAGGTTATCATTTGGGATGGAACTTGATAAAAAGTTAACATGTAACCAAAAGCAGATGCACTAGCAACTAGTATCATAACCATAGATGTAGTCTTAACTGAATTAATCACAGCAATTTTAAAATTTTCCCAAGTTAAAGCCCTATAAACAAAAACTGTAACTAGGAAAGCATAAAGAGTCCCAAATGCACCTGATTCTGTTACTGTAAAAATACCCGATAATACTCCCCCCACTATTATCACTGCAGTAAACAGTCCTGGCAGTGCAGTCACAAAATGTAAAAACAGAGCATAGTATCCCGGAAAAACTTCTGATTTGTAACCTCTTTGAACAGCCACCAAGTAAGCAACTAAAGCCAAACAAATACACATTACAACGCCTGGTATTATTCCAGATAAAAAGAGTTGAGTGATTGACACCCCACCGCCAGTCGCAACAGCAAATAAAATCATATTGTGGCTAGGCGGTATCATGATGCCTGCAATAGAAGAGGTGACAGTTACGTTTACCGCGTAGTCTTCGTCATATCCTTTTTCTTTCATCACCGGAATTAATATTGAACCAAGAGCTGAAACATCGGCAACTGCTGATCCTGAAATTCCTCCAAAAAGCATGGATGCAAAAACGTTCACGACACCAAGACCTCCTCTTACAGCACCAACTGCAGAGGAGGCTAATCTAACTAACCTTACTGCTATACCTCCATGGAACATTAATTCGCCTGCGAAAATAAAAAAAGGAATGGCAAGTAAAGAAAAAACATTTATTCCAGATATAATTCTTTGAAAAGCTATAATTAGGGGTAATCCCTCGAAGTAGAATGCTGACACTGCCCCAATGCCGAGAGCAAAGGCGACAGGAACTCCAATAACCACTCCAAAAGCAAAAATTCCCATCATTATTAATAAGCCCATATTTTCTACCTCATTTAGGCTTGATATTCTTAGTAATGGTACCCTTATAATTTAACAAATGACCAATCGAAAAAAGTAAAATTAATCCTCCACAAATCATAATAGGGACTGCTCTTAGCCCCTCTGGAATATGAATTAAAGGAATTTGTGTACTCCATTTGAAAACAACTAATTTATAACTATATACCATCATAACATAACCAAATATCATGAGCATAAAATGAGTTGTTAAGTCAAAAATAATTTTTAATACAATAGGCATTCTGTCTCTAAAGTAGGATACTCCTAAATGTGTTCTTTTGTGAATTCCTATAGCTGCACCTAAAAAACCAATTAGGACTACAAGCAAAAGTGAAACTTGTTCTACCCATGTTGGTGTGGAGTTTAAAACATATCTTCCATAAACTAACCAGCTGAAAATTACTGTCATCACAATCAGAGCAAATCCAGTTACAATATTACAAACGTAAGCAATTTTTTCTAGTAGGGTATTATAAATTTCTAATAATTTAAGAGATTTTTTATTGATAATTAATCTCCATTTAAATATTTGTCAGATTTGTTATTGGCCATATTAAATATGGCCAATAAAATTTAAGTTTTATTTAGTATTTTTAATTAAGTTTACCAATGGAACTAAATCAGGATTCGCTGACAAGTATTTTGTGTGAACAGGCTTCATAGCGTCCATGAAAGCTTGCTTATTTGGAATTTCATTAAATTTAACCCCAGCTTTCATTACTTTATCACGGCTAGAAATAGCTCTTTTTTCCCACAAAGCTCTTTGTAATTCTGCAGATTCTCTTGCAGCTTCTTTTACAGCCTTTTTATTTTTAGCAGATAAGTTATTATAAACTTTATCATTTATACATACACATTCAGGTATAATTAAATGTTGAGAAAGTGAATAATATTTTGCTACTTCAAAATGGCCAGTTGATTCATAAGAAGGCCAATTATTTTCAGCTCCATCAACCACACCGGTTTTAAGTGATTGGAAAACTTCAGAAAAAGCCATCGGTGATGGATTCCCTCCCAAAGCAGAAATCATTCCTGAGTATAGGTCGTTATTCATAACTCTTACCTTTAGACCTTTTACGTCTGATGGCTTCATAATTGGTTTTTTAGAATTGTAGAATGAACGGGCTCCTGAGTCATACCAAGCGAGCGCAACTATTCCTATTTTTTCCATCCCAGCACTAATTTTGTCTCCTGCAGCACCATCTAAAGCTCTATGCATATGACCCATGTCCTTAAATATAAAAGGCAATGAAACTACGTTTGCCTCTGCAGCCATAGGCCCTATTGGACCAAGATTGAAGTTACCAATAGCTAGTCCTCCTACTCTAACTTGTTCAATAGCATCAGGTTGGTTTCCCAATACGCCTGAATGAAACATTTTTAAAGTAATCTCGCCACCAGTTTTTTCCTTTAACAATTCGGCAAACTTGTCCATAGCTACAGTATTTGGATACCCTGGTTTATGAATATTCCATCCACGCCATTCTTCTGCTATAGCAGTTATTGATAAGGTTGAGGCAACAGCCAACGCCGATACACCTAAAATTATTTTTTTTAAATTTTTCATTTCAACTCCCCTATGAAAATTAATCTCTTATGGTGCGTTTGAAATGGTAAAGAAGTCAACCTTTATTAATATTATTCATTTAAATTAATTAAACTGACCATATAAAACTAGAATATTAATTGAACCTTCATACTATTTTCTTTTTCATCCATTGCAATTTTGAAACCTTGTTCTGCGTTTTGAAAAGGAATACTGTGAGTAATAAGAGGTTTAACATTAATTAGTTTCTTTTTCATCATCTTGACAGCTAATTCAAACTCCGAATGAAATCTAAATGATCCTTTAATATTCAATTCTTTAGTTGTCACGGAAACTAATGGCATAAGAATATCCCCTCCCAATCCTAGTTGTATAAGAGTACCTTTTGGTTTTAAACACTTAATAGCATCATTTATACCTGATGCAGAGCCAGAGCATTCAATTGCAAGATCAAAATAACCTTTCCTAACTTGAAATTTTTCAATTTGAGGATAGTTTTTTGAAGTATTTATAACTTTGTCTGCTCCAACTAAATTTGAAAATTCCAGAGCTTTATCTGAAATATCTGTAACTAATATTTCTTCTGCTCCTGCACGTCTAGCTGATAAAACACCAAGTGTCCCAATAGGACCAGATCCAATTATTAATACTTTCTTTCCAAAAATATCTCCTGCTTGTTTTATGGCATGAAGACAAACTGCAAGCGGTTCTGCCATTGCTGCTTCTTCTGGTGATAGACCGTCTGCTGCTACACATTGATAATCCTCCGCAATTAGTCTTTCCCTAAAAGCGCCTTGAATATGAGGAAAGGGCATTGCAGAGCCATAAAATTTCATATTTATGCAATGGTTCTGGTTGCCTTCTAAACAAAACACACATTTATTACACGGCCTAGATGGCGATACTGAAACAAGTTGTCCAATAGATAAGTTAGTTACTTTTGGTCCTAATTTAGTAACATGGCCAGATACTTCATGTCCTAACACCATAGGTTCCTTTAGTTTAATGTGGCCAAACCCACCATGTTTATAATAGTGGAGATCAGTTCCACAAATACCGCCGGTTGCAATAGAAATTTCAACTTGATTAGAAGATATTTTTTCTAATGGATAATCGTCTATTCTTAAGTCCATAGCCCCGTGAATCTTTATTGATTTCATATCTATTTTCCCGCATTCGAAATTAAGATTTAAAGTTAAATTTTTGAAAGATGATTAGCAATATTTTTATTATCTATATATATTTTACTTTTATTCAATTTGGAGATAGTGAATGAGTTCTGGAACAGAAATATTTAACCTAAAAGGTAAAAGAGCTCTTATAACAGGTTCATCTCAAGGAATAGGTTTCGCTTTAGCTAAAGGACTTGATGAAGCTGGCGCAGAAATTATTTTAAATGGAAGGAATAAAGAAAAATTAGATAAAGCAGCAAAAGCTCTTACCCCACAAAATAATTTGCATCAATTATCTTTCGACGTTACTGACAAAAATGAAATTGACAATGTTGTTAATAAATTTGAAAACCAAATAGGTTCAATTGAAATATTAGTAAATAATGCTGGAATGCAACACCGAACACCGCTTGAAGATTTTCCACCTGATATGTTTGAACAATTATTAAAAACAAATATTTCATCCGTTTTTAATGTAAGCCAAGTAGTAGCAAGGCATATGATCAAAAGGGGCTCAGGAAAAATTATTAATATTGCGAGTGTTCAAACTTTATTAGCAAGACCTGGTATTGCCCCTTACACTGCAACTAAGGGTGCTGTTGGAAATCTTACTAAAGGAATGGCAACAGATTGGGCAAAGTATGGACTTCAATGTAACGCTATTGCTCCAGGTTATTTTGATACACCTTTGAATGCCGCACTAGTGTCTGACAAAGATTTTACTTCTTGGTTAGAAAATAGAACACCTGCAGGTAGGTGGGGCAAAGTTGAAGAGTTGGTTGGCGCAAGTATTTTTTTAAGTTCTGATGCATCTAACTTTGTTAATGGGCACACGCTTTATGTTGATGGGGGCATTACAGCCTCTTTATAGATCAAATTAAAAAATTATTCTATTAAATTAAAAATTAAATAATAAATTTTCTTTTTATTTTAGTAATAAATGGTATATTGAAGAAAATTTTTTCCAAAGATTTTGATGTGATTGATGATATTGACAAGAAAATTTTAACTATAATTCAGAAGAATGCTAGTTTGCCTCTGTCAGAAATTTCTAAAAGGGTGGGAATTTCTTCTACACCTTGCTGGAACAGGATAAAAAAAATGGAAGAGGGTGGGGTAATTTTAGCTAAAACTATCGTTCTTAACAGAAAAGCAATAAATTTAGCTGTAGTAGTTTTTTTATCTATTAGAGTTAGTCACCAATCAAGGGACTGGATTTCAAGTTTCCAGAAAGTTATTGATAAGCATGAAGAAATTATCGAAACACATAGGTTGACTGGTTCAGACTCAGATTATTTATTAAAAATTGTTGCCTCTAGCATTGAGGATTATGATAATTTTCAACAGAAGTTGATAGGAGAACTTGAATTTACAAAAATGTCTTCGAGTATATCACTTCAGGAAATGAAAAATTCTCATAACTTACCCTTAAAACAGCTTGAAAACTTTTAACTTGCGTTAGGAAAAAAAAGTTGTTTTCCTTTCAATTTAAAGTTTTCAATAACTTTTTGTCCTCTTTTTGATAAGAGCCAACTAATAAATTTATTAGCGTTTTTAAATTTTACATTTGGACAACTTGACGGGTTAACCATCGTAATCCCATATTGATTAAATAACGTTTTATTTTTTTCAGCTATAATACGTAAGTTATTTTTATTGTTAAAATTAATCCATGATGCTCTGTCACTTAATGTATAAGCACCCATACCACTTGCTAAATTAAGAGTTGTTCCCATCCCAGAACCTGTTTCTCTGTACCATTTTCCTGAGAATTTAATTGGCTTTAATTTAGCTTTGTCCCATATACTTATTTCTTTAAAATGGGTACCAGAGTCATCGCCTCTTGATATAAAAATTGAGGATGTGGTAAAAATTTTTGTAAAAGATGTAATAGGTTCATCAGTTAAATTTATTTTAGCAGGATTTTCTTTTGGTCCAACTATGATGAAATCATTATACATTAAATTGAATCTCTTAAGTCCAAATCCATTTTTAACAAATTTTAACTCTCTTTTTTTTGCATGTACTATTAGTACGTCTCCGTCACAATTAGCTGCATTTTTCAGTGCAGCGCCAGTGCCAACTGATACAACATGAGCAACTACATTTATCTCTGATTTAATAATTGGGAGTATGTACTCATAGAAACCAGAGTTATAGGTTGAAGTTGTTGATTGAACTATTAATGAATTGTCACCTGAGCAGATCCTTGGAAATAATAAAAACAAGAGAATAAATAGATTTATTCTAAACATATTTTACCTAACTAATATAACGTAAAAATTGCAATTAGTGTAATTTTCACATAATATTGCAATTTAAAACATTAAAAATCAATAATAATATGAATATTTTACAAGAAGCATTTGAGAAATCATTTGAGTTAGTTTTTACTCTTAATGAGGATTTATTTGAAATATTACTACTTTCTTTAAAAGTGAGCGGTATTTCATTAGTTCTTTCTTGTTTAATTGGTTTGCCATTAGGAACTTTTTTAGCCATCAAAAGTTTTTGGGGTAAGGACGAATTTTTAGTTCTATTTAATACTATGATGGGGTTACCACCAGTTGTTGTTGGATTAATTGTTTATTTACTAGTTTCAAGGTCTGGGCCATTTGGCTGGCTGGGCATTTTATATACTCCAACTGCAATGATAATCGCTCAGATGATATTAATAACTCCAATTATAGTTTCGTTAACCTCTCAAATAATAGAAGAAATTAGTCAAGAATATAAGTCTCTTTTTGCTTCTCTGGTAGTACCATCTCATAAAGCGATCATAGCGTATCTTTTTGATGCTAGATATTCGATACTTACAGTAGTTTTAGCCGGATTTGGTAGAGCTATATCAGAAGTTGGAGCTGTTATAATTGTAGGTGGAAATATTGATCACTTAACAAGGGTTATGACGACAACAATAGCATTAGAAACTTCTAAAGGTAATTTGTCTCTAGCATTAGCTTTGGGAATAATTCTTCTATCAATTGCATTAACTACAAACTTTATTTTAATTCGTCTAAAGATTGGGGCGAAAAGAAGAATGTATGTATAATTCTAACAAAAAAAACTTAATAAAATTAACCCCCATTGAAGTTATTGATCTATCAGTTTCATTAGGAAAAGATCTAATTCTAGACAAGGTTAGTTGTAGCATTAAAAATAATTCTATTACTTTAGTAATTGGACCAAACGGTGCAGGCAAAAGTATATTTTTACAGACCATAAATGGATTAACAAATATAGATAATGGGAAAATAACGTTTAACAAAATATACAACAATGATGAAATTAGAAATAAGCAAGCAATGGTTTTCCAAACTCCAACTTTGTTAAGAAGAAATGTAAAATCCAATATGGACTTTGTTTGTAATGTTAAAAATAAAAATGGAAAATTAATTATTAAAAATATTTTAAAAAGAGTTGGATTAGAGGGATATGATGATAAACCTGCACGCTTACTTTCTGGAGGAGAAAAACAAAGACTTTCTCTAGCAAGAGCTTTATTAATTGAGCCATCAGTTCTTCTACTTGACGAGCCCACAGCAAATTTAGACCCATTTTCATTGAAATTAATAGAAGAAATTATTCTAGAGGAGAGTAAAAAAGGAGCTACAATTATACTTACTACACATGATATGGCTCAAGCTAAGAGACTAGCATCTGATATAATTTTTTTTAATAAGGGTAAAATACTAGAGCAAACAGAAGCAAATGCATTTTTTAGAAACCCTTTAACTAAAGAGGCAAAAAAATATATCAATGGAGAAATTCTTTTATAATTATTATTCCACAAGAATTGTTTCAGCTAAGTTTGCCCAGTATTCAGCACCAATTGGTAATAGTGCATCATTGAAATCATAATATGCACTGTGAAGCTTTTCTGCATCCTCGCCTGCTCCTAGCCAGATATAGGCTCCTGGTCTTTCTTCAAGCATATATGAAAAATCTTCAGAACCCATAGTTGGAGTTTCATTAACATTGATTGAAGCTTCACCAAAAGTATTTTTAAAAATTTCTGATGCTAATTTTGCACTTTTTTTGTCGTTTATTGTTGATGGATATCCTGGCCTAATTTCAATGTTAACTTTGCAGTTAGAAATTGCGCATGCGTTTAATGTAACTTTCTTAATCTTCTTTAGCATGTCATCTCTTATGATTGTATTGGTTGACCTCAGGGTTCCTCCAATTGTTACTGTATCGGGTATTACATTAAAAGCTGAACCACCTTCAATTTTAGTAAGTGATAAAACAGCATTTTTAAATGGATCTAATTGTCTTGAAACTAAACTTTGAAGAGCTGTAATAGTTAAACCGGCAGCTACCATTGGATCATTAGAATATTGAGGTTGGGCTGCATGCCCTCCTTTTCCTTCAATTGTAAAAATAATTATATCTCCCCCAGCCATTGCAAAACCCTCATGAATTACAGCTTGGCCTAGAGGTATTCCTGGCCAATTATGTATTCCCCAGACAGTGTCAATCTTAAATTTTTTAAAAAGACCATCATTAATCATTGCCTTTGCACCTGCGTTACCACCTTCTTCTGCTGGTTGAAAAATACAATAAACTGTTCCATAAAAATTTCGTGTTTCTGCTAGGTATTTTGCTGCACCCAATAACATTGTTGAATGACCATCATGACCGCACGCATGCATAGATCCTTCATTTTTGGATGCATAGGGTAAATTAGTCTTTTCTGTCATAGGAAGAGCATCCATATCAGCTCTTATTCCTATTGTCTTTTTTGAATTACTATTTTTACCTTTAATAATTCCAACAATACCAGTCTTACCAATACCCTGATGCACTTCTATGCCAAATTCATTTAGCTTCTTTGAGATAAAGTCAGAAGTATCTTTTTCTTGGTACGCTACTTCAGGTTTCTCATGGATACTATGTCGCCATTCAATCATTGCGGGAGTTATTTGTTCAATTTTTTGCTTGATATTCATTTTTTATACACTCAATAATTAGGTATTATTTTAAAATTTGGAGCTTCAAATGTTTGATAAGATCCTAAACGTTGAAGGAGATGAAGGTCAATCTATTCCTTTAATAATTGATTCTCCTCATAGTGGCACTGAATATCCATTAGATTTCAATCATCAAGCAGAACCTTCAAAACTGAGACAAGCTGAAGATACTCATGTTAATGAGCTATATGAATATGTTTCATCTATTGGTGGGGTTTTTATAGAAGCTAAATTTCCAAGGTCATATATTGACCCCAATAGATCAGAAACCGATTTCATATTTGAAGATTTAAATGAAAAAAATAACAGTATTAGTGAAATAAAATTTAATCCCACTATTAAAAGTGAACTTGGCATTGGTTTAGTTTGGATAAAAATTCCTCCAAATGGAGAGCCAATGTATAAAGATAAAATCACACTAAAACAATTAATGGATAGAGTTAATATATATCATAGACCATATCATAAAATACTTAAACACACACTAAACGAAACTTATAAAAATTATGGTAAGTTTTACCACGTAAATGCTCACTCCATGCAAAATCAAGCTACAGCAATGTCAGATCAATC
Organism: uncultured SAR116 cluster alpha proteobacterium; assembly: GCA_902514865.1. Taxonomy (GTDB): domain Bacteria; phylum Pseudomonadota; class Alphaproteobacteria; order Puniceispirillales; family Marisalimonadaceae; genus Marisalimonas. Next base: position 6,864 of record CABXSI010000010.1, on the reverse strand, counting down.
ACAAGGCACAATAAGACCAGACTTTGTAATAGGAGATAGAGAAGGAACATCTTGTCATAGAAAGTTTACAGACCTAATTGTAGATTTTTTGAGGGGTTTAAACTACTCTGTAGAAATCAATTATCCATATAAAGGTATGGAACTTGTAAAAGCATATAGTGACCCTTTGCAAAATAAGAATTCAGTTCAAATTGAGGTAAATAGAAAATTATATATGAATGAAGAAACAAGAAAAAAAACAGACAACTTCAAAATTTTAAAAAAAGATTTAGAAAAACTAATTAATAAAATAAAAAAAGAAATTGAAGAGGATTACTTATGAATGAGTCAGGTTTACAAGGTAAAAAAAATAACTCCTTACCTGTAATAAAAGTAAAAGATCTTAGAGTTCATTTTAATCTAAAAGATCACGTGGTTAAAGCTGTTGATGGAGTATCATTCGATATCAAAAAAGGAGAAACAATTGCTATTGTTGGCGAATCTGGTTCAGGTAAATCTGTAACTGCATTATCACTAATGAGACTTGTTGATTTTTCAGGTGGAAACATAATTTCAGGGGAAATTAATCTAGAAACTAAAAATAAAATAAATCTAGATTTAGCTCAACAGAGCCAAGATATAATGAAAGATATTAGAGGTAACGATGTTTCTATGATTTTTCAAGAACCCATGACATCGTTAAATCCAGTATTCACAATACGAATGCAAATGACAGAAACAATTTTAAAGCATCAGGGAAAAACTAGGGCGGAAGCTCTCGAAATAGCATTGGAAATGTTGAAGTTAGTTAGAATACCTGAGCCTGAAAAAAGATTAAACCAATATCCGCATGAGCTCTCAGGGGGTATGAGACAAAGAGTGATGATAGCTATGGCATTAAGTTGTAAACCTTCTTTACTAATTGCTGACGAACCTACAACTGCGCTTGATGTTACAATACAGGCTCAAATACTAGATTTAATTAAATTGTTACAACGTGATATAGGAATGTCAGTAATTTTTATTACTCATGATATGGGAGTAGTTGCAGAAATTGCTGACAGGGTTGTTGTAATGTTTGCTGGAAAAAAAGTTGAAGAAGGATCTGCTTTAGAAATTTTCAATAATCCACAACACCCTTATACAAAATCATTGCTTGCAGCCGTTCCAAAATTAGGAAGTATGAAAGGTAAGTTACTACCCGCAAAATTTATGAATGTAGATATAAATTCATCAGACAATCAGCAATTAAAAACAACAACTCAAAATAAAATAATTGAAATAAAAGACACTGTAAATCGAGTTTCCAATCCGTTACTTCAGGTTAGAGGGTTAACAACAAGGTTTTCTATAAAACAGGATTTTGGAACAAAAAAAGGTAATATTCATGCTGTTGAAAATATTGATCTTAGTTTGCAACCTGGAGAAACATTTGGGCTGGTTGGTGAAAGTGGATGTGGAAAATCTACAACTGGAAGAAGTATTATAGGTTTAACATCACCAACAAGAGGGAGTGTTGTTTTTGAGGGCGTAGAATTAACCAACTTAAATAACAAAGAGATGATTCAATACAGAAAACAAATGCAAATGATATTTCAAGATCCTTTTGCATCTTTAAACCCTCGTATGACAGTTGGACAGATAATAGCTGAACCTATTTTAGTACATGGATTAGATGAAAAATTAGGATCAACTGAAAAAGTTATGCAATTATTAAATCGTGTAGGATTGAACGAACAATATGCCTTGAGATTTCCACACGAACTTTCGGGGGGGCAGAGGCAGAGAATTGGGATTGCAAGAGCACTTGCTTTAGAACCAAAATTAATTATTGCTGATGAAGCAGTTTCCGCCCTAGATGTCTCCATTCAAGCACAAGTAGTTAACTTAATGATGGAACTTCAAGAAGAATTTGGCCTGTCTTACCTCTTCATAAGTCATGATATGGCAGTAGTTGAAAGAGTTAGCCATAGAATAGGTGTAATGTATCTAGGTGAAATAGTTGAAATTGGTCTAAGAAGTGAAATTTTTGAAAATCCGCAACACCCATATACAAAAAAGTTAATGGCTGCAGTGCCAATAGCAGATCCCAGTAAAAGAAAAACAAAGTTAAATTTGATGAGCGACGAAATTCCTAGTCTTTTAAAACCACATGGTTATGAGCCTGAAAAAATAGAAATGGTAAAATTGAGTGAAGAGCATTTTGTTAAACCGTTTGAAGGAATGATTAATTAACAATGTAATTTAGAGATAAGAATTATGAATGACCCAAGATTAGATTACGCTAATGAGTTCCCGATAGAATTAACTGCTCCTGACATATCAAGTTATAAAAAAACTAACACAGGAGTCGATTATATATTATCACTTGATAGCGGTATGAGTGGTCCTCATGTTTTTATATCTTCAATAGTACATGGGAATGAGCCTTGTGGAGCTATTGCTTTAGATTGGTTTTTAAAAAATAATTTTAGACCTAAATTAGGTAAATTAACTCTAGGTTTCATGAATGTTGAGGCTTATTTTGCTTTTGATCCCAAAAATCCAAATAGAACTAGATGGGTTGATGAAGATTTTAACAGATTATGGGCAGATGGAGTCTTGGAAGATACTACCAGAAAAAAGACAAGTGAATTTTTTAGAGCTAATGAAGTCAAGAGCATAGTATCACAAGCAGATTATTTATTAGATATTCACTCAATGCAAAAACCATGTGTTCCACTTATGATGGCGGGTACATTAGAAAAAGGTATTAACTTTGCTAAATCTGTTGGAATGAGCATGCCTATTATTTCTGACACAGGCCATAAAGAGGGTATGAGAATGAGAGATTACCTGGACTTCTCAAGAAAAGAAAGTAATAAAAATGCACTACTAGTTGAATGTGGTCAACATTGGGAAAAACTGTCTGAAAGAATAGCAATTGAAACTCTGATAAGATTTCTTAGAAGCACAAGTACTATGGATAAAAAATTTGGTGAAGATTTTCTAAATGAATTAAAGCCTAAAAAATTTCAAAAAGAAGTTTATCGGGTAGGAGAAATTATTACTATAAAGACAGATAAATTTAAATTTTCTAGTGACTGGCAAGGCTTTGAAGTTCTAAAAAAAGGGACTGTTATTGGTAAAGATGACCAGGAATTTGTTTATGCTCCATATGACGAAACAATTTTAATAATGCCTACTAAAAGGTTATTCAAAGGCAAAACGGCTGTTAGGCTAGCATACAAAGTTGAAGATTAAACAATTATTTATTTTTAATGAAGTCGAGGATTAAACATATCTCTTAAATGGTCTCCAACTAAGTTTATGGAAGCAACTGTAATGAGTAGCGCCACACCGGGAAAGATGCTAATCCAATAATCACCGCTATACATATATTCAAATCCATTGCCAATAAGAAGACCTAAAGAAGGCTCTGTAATAGGTAATCCGAGCCCAAGAAAACTTAACGTTGCTTCCAATGAAATAGCATGAGCAGTTTGAAGAGTACCAACAACAATTAGCGGTGCCATACAATTTGGTAGAATATGTTTAAACATGATCCTGGTATTACTAAAAGCCAAACATCTCGCTGCATCAACATATTCTTTATTTAATTCTACTAAAGCACTCGAACGAGCAGTTCTTGCATAATAGGCCCATTGGACTAAAATTAATGCAATAATAGTTTTTTCAACTCCTTTTCCAAAAGCAGCTAGAATTATCAGAGCAACTAAAATTGAGGGAAAACTTAGTTGAATATCAACTATCCTCATAACTACAGATTCGTATTTTCCTCCAAAAAAAGCTGCTGAAATTCCAAAAAAAGATCCAATAATAAGAGCAAAAATGCCTGAAAGCACACCAACCCCTAGACTAACACGTAAACCATAGAATATAGCAGAAACCATATCTCTTCCAGCTCCGTCGGTGCCAAGTAAAAAATAATTTCCAGAAAAGTCCTCTGAAAAAGGGGCTAGCCTACTGTTCATTATACTTACAGTATTTAGATCATATGGGTCAGTTGGTGATACTAAAGGTGCAAAAACAGCAACAAATAAAATTAACATAAAAACTATTAAAGATACTACAGCAACTTTATTGGATGAAAAATCTTTCCAAAATTCTTTGATTTTTTTTACTTTGGGGTTCATTGACTGTCACCTTTAATTCTCACTCTAGGGTCTAAAAATGTATAAAGAATATCGACAATAAGGTTTAAAAAAACAAAAAATGTTACAATGATCATCAGATAAGCGACAATAACTGGTCTATCTAGATTATAAATTGAGTCAATGATTAGTTTACCCATTCCAGGCCACGCAAATACTGTTTCAGTAACAGTTGAAAATGCGATTAGTGATCCAAATTCAAGTCCAACGACTGTTACAATGGGAATTAGAATATTCTTTAGTATATGTACTAAAACTATTCTTTTTTCAGACAAACCTTTTGATCGAGCAAAAGTAATATAATCTTGAAGAATTATTTCTCTTGTTCCAGCTCTAGTTAAGCGTATCACCGATGAAATTTTAAATAATGCTAAATTCAAAGCAGGTAGAAAAACGTGTGACAACCCATTTAAGGTAAATAAAGAGCTATTAATCCCTAAAAAAGTACCAATTTCACCTCTTCCAGTTGATGGTAACCATCCAAGATGGACTGCAAAAATCATAATAAAAATAATGCCTACCCAAAATGTTGGCATTGAAAAACCTAAAATTGAACCACCCATTATTATTTTGCTAGTTTTACTCTCTGGCTTATAACCTGCAAAGATACCAAGAGGTATTGCTATGACAAGTGAAATAAAAAGAGAAAATAATGCTAATTCTAGTGTCGCCGGCATTCTTTGAATAATCAGTTTCAATGCTGGTTCACCAAAAATAAATGAATCTCCAAGATCCCCTTTAAAAGCATTTACTAAGAAATACCAATATTGTTCTGTAACAGGTCTATCTAATCCTAACTCTCTTATAACTCTTTCTACCTCGGCTTGGTCAGCTTCGGGGTTAATCAGCATTTCAACTGGATCCCCAACTAGATTAACCCCCCCCAAATACCAAGAGTGACATTATAAATAATACGAGCACACTCTGAGCTAATCTTGTAAATATAAAAGGAGTCATGTTTTCATCAATAAATTAAAAAAAACCAAAGCAGTTATGCTCTGGTTTAAATTATTCTAATTACTTACAGTTTACGTAAGTTGCAATAGTTCTCTCATCTGTTCGAGGAGTGTAGCTACAGCCGGATTTAGATGCCCAAGTATTCATTTGATAATGTATTGGGATAACACCATAATTTTTACCTACTGCTACTTCTGTTGCTTCAGCAAGAAGTTTTCCTCTTGTATCAGAATCAACAGTTCCAAGAGCTTCCTGAACTAGTTTGTCGACAACAGGATCAGAATGTCTTCCTCTATTCGCTCTTCCCATTCCTATAGACTTATCATAAGTATGCAAAAGTGCTCTCAAAGGAGATGAAGCTTCTCCGGAACCAGCTCCCCAACCAAGAACCATAAAACTAAATTCTGGACTTTTATTAGGGCCACCACGTGATGCTCTTTTGAAATAGACAGCTTTTGGCATTGTTTCAACTTTTGCTTTAATACCAATTCTAGAGAACATTTGAGCTAAAGCTTCTGCAATTTTAGCATCATTAATGTATCTATCATTTGGTCCGTGAATTGTCATTTCAAAACCATTTCCATAACCAGCTTCCTTCAAAAGCATTTTTGCAGTATCTGGATCATACGGATCAGGTTTCATTTTTGTTGAAACTCCATGAAAACCTGCAGGTAATAATTGGCCTGCTTTAACAGCTATACCTTCCATTACCTTCGCAACCATTGCGTCACGATTAATTGCTAGTGATAGAGCTTTCCTAACCCTAACGTCCATTAATGGGTTTTTAATTTTTCCGCCACCAATGGCAGTGATGTGGGGTGAATCTTCTCTGAATTGGTCCATATGTAAATAAATAACACGGTTAGATGGACCACTATTTAATTTGATTGTAGGATTTTTTTTCATTTTTCCAACATTCAAAGGAGGAACGTTGTCAATAAAATCAACATCCTTGGCTAATAGTGCTGCTATTCTGGCTGGACCAGATTTAATAGGCTTAAAAAGTACATTTTCAAACTGTGCCATTCCAGTACCGGCTCCATGATAATCTTTATTAGCTTTTAGGACAATCTTATCACCAGGCACCCATTCAACAAATTTGTAGGGCCCAGTTCCTATGGCAGCTTTTCCACTATTGTAGTCACCTGTGGTAGCACCTTCACCATTTTTCTTTGAAATAATTTTAACAGTCATTATGTCATTAGGCATAAGAGGATAGGGCTTTTTTGTTTTAATATGTATAGTATGACTATCTATTTTAATAAACTCTTTCCCTTTTAAATAAGTACCAAATCCTGATGGAGATTTTGGAACATTTTGTGCTCTCTCAGCAGTAAATATAACATCGTCAGCTGTAAAATCACTGCCATCATGAAATTTTACCCCTTTTCTAAGTTTAAATTCCCATGTTGTATCATTTATAGGCTTCCATGACGTAGCTAAGTCAGGATAGTGTTGTTGGTTTTCGTCTGATCCAACTAAAGTTCCGAAAATATGTGTTGCGAAAGCATTATTAGGACCAAGATTATGGTAATGTGGATCAATTGAGCTAGGCTCAGACTTTAATCCAACAGTAAGATCTTTTGCCAAAGCCACAGTAGACAAAAGACAACTTATCATCACTATAAAAAGTCTGTTGATTAATTTCATTTTTCCCTCCTGAAATTCTATATTAAAAAAAACTTTGTAGTAAAAATGGAATAGAGTCAAAATAAAAGATATAAGTATACCTTAATAATACCTTTAACTTTTTTTAAACTAATTCATAGAGTAA
>CABXSI010000009.1 GCA_902514865.1 uncultured SAR116 cluster alpha proteobacterium | reverse complement strand
TCAGAAATAATTTTAAAAGATAAGATCTCTGAAGTTTTTTTAACATGAGTGCCACCACACAATTCGACTGACCAAGCATCTCTATTTGCATCAACACTTTTTCCAATTGAAACAACTCTCACTTTTTCCCCATACTTTTCTCCAAAAAGAGCAATCGCACCTCTTTCCATAGCATCGCTTGGTGTCATAATTTTAGTTGTAACATCATCATTACAAAATATTCTAAAATTGACTTCATCTTCAATATCCTTTATTTCCTGTGTAGAAATGGGATTTGGGTGACTAAAATCAAATCTTAATTTTTCTTGTGTAACCAGAGAACCTTTTTGAGCAACATGATCACCTAATTTTTGTCTTAATGCTTCATGTAGTAAATGTGTTGCTGAATGATGTGAGCATAATTGTTTTCTGTGATCTAATTCAATTAATTGTTTAACAATATCACCACTTTGTAAGTTTCCTGATAAAACTTCTATACTTGAAATAAATATATTTTTATTATTTCCAATATTAATTTTTTTGGTATTAAGAACATTTGCTTTAAATTCTAATCCTTCCAAGCTTCCTCTATCTGCAATTTGCCCACCAGATTCTGCATAAAAAATAGTTTTGTTAAAAACGACATCAACTTTATCACCCAATGAAATAGTTTTTACTATTTCATTATTTTTAATAATTAAATTAATGTGAGTTTCTAAGAAATTATTATCATATCCTTTAAAATCTGAACTAGGAAGTTTTAATAAAACCTTTAAAATTTCTTGATCATATAGCTTATCTCCCGATCCTGACCATGCTTGTCTAGCTTTATTTTTCTGGTTATTCATTGAACTTTCAAATCCTAAATGATCGACTGTCCATCCATAGGACCTTAATACATCTTCAGTTAAATCTATTGGAAAACCATAAGTATCATATAATTCAAATGCTTTCTCACCAGATAGAATACCTGAGGACACTTGATCGTCTATTTCGTTCAATAATAAGCTCATGCCTCTATCCAAGGTATCTTTAAACTTGATCTCTTCGTCACAAATTGTTTTTTCAATGATTAATTTTTGAGTAATTAATTCAGGAAATGCTTCACCCATTTCTTTAATTAAATATTCTACTAATTTATATAAAGTTGGGTCTAATGCACCAAGCAGATGTGTGTGACGCATAGCTCTTCTCATTATTCTTCTTAAAACATAACCTCTTCCTTCATTACTAGGTAATACACCCTCAGCAATTAAAAATGACATTGACCTTAAGTGATCTGCAACAACTCTATGAGATATAATATTATCTGTGTTTTGATCTGTGTTAGTTAGAAATGCTGAAGCGTTTACAAGATTTTTCATCATATCTGTTTCATAATTATTATGGGTATTTTGTAATAGTGCAGATATCCGTTCCAACCCCATACCTGTGTCAATACTAGGTTTTGGCAAACTTATTCTTTCATTATTTGAAATTTGTTCATATTGCATAAATACCAAATTCCATATTTCGATAAACCTGTCCCCGTCCTCATTCTTAGAACCAGGAGGCCCGCCTTCAACTGTGTCACCGTGATCATAAAATATTTCAGAACATGGACCACATGGACCTGTATCCCCCATACTCCAAAAATTATCACTAGTTTTAATTTTAATTATCTTATCATCTGAAAAACCAGAAATTTTTTTCCATAGTAAATCAGCTTCTTTATCATTATGGTAAATAGTTACCAACAATTTTTCTTTTGGAATTGCATATTCTTTTGTTAACAATTCCCACGCTTGAAAAATGGCTTTTTCTTTAAAATAATCCCCAAAAGAAAAATTACCTAACATTTCAAAAAATGTATGATGCCTAGCTGTCCTGCCAACATTCTCAAGATCATTATGCTTTCCACCTGCTCTCAAGCATTTTTGAGATGATACAGCTTTATCATATTCTCTGTGTTCTAGACCAGTAAATATATTTTTAAATTGTACCATACCAGCATTTGTGAAGAGAAGTGTAGGATCATTCTCTGGTACTAAATTACTAGAAGATATAACTTGATGATTGTTTTTTTTAAAATAATTAATAAAAGTTTTTCTTATTTCATTAACTGAATTTTTTTGGTTAATCATTTGCTAGACTGTATTATTAAGTTTCATTCTTGATAACACCAATCTAGCAAAAATCAAATCTACAATATATTTATTTTTCTTCTTCAGAATTTTGTTGATCTGGGTTCATTAAAATCTCTTCAACTAAAACAGAATTCCCTTTTATTTTATGTTCTATTTCTGAAGCAATTTCAGTATTTTCGTTTAAGAAATTTTTAGCGTTTTCTCTTCCTTGGCCAATTCTTTGATCATTATACGAGAACCAGGAACCAGACTTTTCTATTATATCCGCAGACACACCTAAATCAATTATTTCACCATTTTTAGAAATACCTTCACCATACATTATATCAAATTCAACTGTTCTAAAAGGCGGAGCCACTTTGTTTTTAACCACTTTAACTCGTGTTTGATTACCAATTATGTCATCTTTATCCTTGATTGCGCCTATTCTTCGAATATCAAGTCTAACAGATGCATAAAACTTAAGTGCATTTCCTCCAGAAGTTGTTTCTGGATTACCAAACATAATACCAATTTTTTGTCTAATCTGATTAATAAATATGACTAAACAATTAGACTTAGATATAGATGATGTTAATTTTCTCAATGCTTGACTCATCAATCTAGCTTGGAGCCCCATGTGACTGTCACCCATATCACCTTCTAATTCAGCTCTAGGCACTAACGCGGCAACAGAGTCTATAACTAAAACAGATATAGCTCCTGATCTTACTAATGTATCAGCTATTTCTAAGGCTTGTTCACCTGCGTCAGGCTGTGAAATTAGCAATTCATCTATATTAACTCCTAATTTTTTAGCATATACTGGATCTAAAGCATGTTCAGCATCTACGAATGCACATGTCCCACCTGCTTTCTGCGCTTCAGCCACAACATGTAAAGCCAAGGTCGTTTTACCAGAACTTTCAGGTCCATATATTTCTACAATTCTTCCCTTTGGTAAACCGCCAATACCCAACGCTACATCTAATCCAAGAGAACCAGTAGAAATTGCTTGAACATCCAGGTTTTCTCCAGATGTACCTAATTTCATAACTGAACCTTTTCCAAAAGCTTTTTCAATCTGTCCAATAGCAGAATCTAAAGCCACATTTCTATCTTTATCTTGACTAGACATTTTAATCACCTCAGCATTCATTATCTATCTCCTTACTGACATATGGTAATAATAGTTTCAACCATTAAAATTATTGAATATAAATAATGTATATTCACCTTTTGTTCTTTTGTCAATTAATGTTCTTTATTTGTTCTAATTACATAAAATTATTCGTCTTTATGAATTTTTTCCATTTTTTCATGTCGCTCTTGCGCATCAACACTTAAAGAGGCAATAGGTCTAGCTTTTAATCGTCCCAGACCTATTGGCTCACCAGTGTCTTCACAATAACCATACGTTTTTAAATCAATTCTTCTTAAAGCTGCATCAATTTTACTAATTAGTTTTCTTTCTCTATCACGTGTTCTTAATTGAATAGACGCATCAGTTTCTACTTGAGCTCTATCAGCTATATCTGGTCTTTGTAAACCTTCAGCAGAAAGATTATCTTTTGTATCTGTAGCTTCATCTAATAAATCTAGTTTCCAGTTAGTTAATTTTTGCCTGAAGAACTCTAATTGCTTATCATTCATAAATTCTTCGTCGTTATTTGGGCTATAATCTTCTGGAAGCACTACTCGATTCCCTAATATTCCACCCCTATTTGCACCTTTGCCAAAAGATTCTTTTTTTGATAAATTTTTGATATTCGATGAATTCACAACGTAGTCCATTATTAAATAATTAAAATAACAAACTTATATAAAAACTTTAAAAAAATTCAAGCAGGAAAATTAAAAAATTATAAAATTTTGAAAAGTGCTTAAAACGTAAACTTTATAATTATTTCAGAAAAAATAAGTTGTAAAAAAAATGTTTAATACTATTTAGTAAATATAATAGAAATAGAAGTTTAAATTGAATTATTCAGAAAAATTTAAAGCATCAATTAATAAATTGAAATTTGAGGGTAGATATCGCCATTTTAATGAAATTGAAAGGCATGCAGGTCTACATCCAATAGCTTCTTGGAAAGTTAATAATAAAAAATCTGACATAGTAGTATGGTGTTCAAATGATTATTTAGGAATGAGCCAAAATGATCTAATTATTAATTCGATGATTGATGCTATTAAAAACATGGGAACAAGTTCTGGAGGTACAAGAAACATTTCCGGCAATAGTTCTGCAATTGTAAACTTGGAAAAAGAATTAGCAGTTTTACATGGTAAAGAAAAAGCATTAGTATTTTCTTCTGGATATGTAGCCAACGAAGCTAGTATTAGTACCTTACTGAGTATATTGGATGATGTTGTTGTTTTCTCTGATGAAAAAAATCATGCCTCTATAATTAATGGTATAAAGAAATCAAATGCAAAAAAAGAGATTTTTAGACATAACGACCTAAGTCATTTAGAAGAATTGATCAAAAATTATCCTATTCAAAAACATAAAGTTATTATGTTTGAATCTGTTTATTCAATGGACGGAGACTTTGGTGACATTGAAAACATAGTCAACATTGCAAAAAAGTATAATGCACTAACTTATTTAGATGAAGTACATGCTGTTGGTATGTATGGAAATACCGGCGCTGGTATAGCTGAAATGATGAATTTACAAAATTCGATAGATATAATCCAAGGCACACTTGGCAAAGCTTACGGGACTATGGGTGGTTACATTTCATCTTCTCACGAAATTTGTGATGCGATTAGAAGTTACGCTAGCGGTTTTATTTTTACTACAGCAATGCCTCCCGCGCTTGCAAAAGCTGCAACTGAATCTATTAAATATTTGAAAAAATCAACTTATGAGAGAGTTTTACAAAAACAAAAAACAAATACCCTTAAGAAATATTTATCAAATGAAAACATCAATTATTTAGATCATAACTCACACATTGTACCAGTAATGGTAAACAATCCAATTAGATGCAGTGAAATAAGTAATATATTGCTAAATGACTTTGGACATTATATTCAACCTATTAACTATCCCACAGTTCCCAAAGGCACAGAAAGACTTAGAATTACCCCAGGACCTTTTCATACAGATAAAATGATATTTGATTTAACTGTCGCACTTAAACATGCATTTAACAAAACAGATAATATTGTATATAAAAAATATGCATAAGAATTTATTAAGAGCTTAAATTGGCTATAATTGTTAAACCTAAAGATCACCCATTATTTCCTGATAAAACTAACATTGGTATTTTATTAGTTAATTTAGGTACTCCTGAAGGAACTGATTATTGGTCAATGAGAAAATATTTAAAACAATTTTTAATGGATAAAAGAGTTGTAGATATTTTTAGACCTCTATGGTGGTTAATACTAAACGGGCCTATATTAACTTTTAGGCCTTCAAAATCCGGTAAAGCCTACCAAAAGATCTGGGATAAAGATAATCATGGATCCCCCCTAAGAAAATTTACAATAAACCAAACTAGTAAATTAAAGAAAATTTTTGAAAATTATAAGAATATTTCAATTGAATATGCAATGAGGTATGGGACACCTGAGATTGAGAAAACACTTAACAAAATGACTAAAAAAGGTTGTTCTAAAATTCTTCTTGTTCCTTTGTACCCTCAATATGCGGCTAGTACTTCTGCAACAGTTAAAGATGAAGTTTTTAAGTGGATGTTAAAACAAAGGTGGCAACCTGATCTTAGAACCATAGCTCCTTGGTTTGATAATCACAATTATATTAAAGCTTTGGCCGAGACAGTTAAGAAAAATATTGTAAATAAAAATAAACTAGACAAATTAATAGTTTCTTTTCATGGTATCCCCAAGAGATATTTTATGGCTGGAGATCCTTATCATTGTCATTGTATAAAGTCAGCTCGACTTCTAAAGGAAGAGCTTAAATGGCCAGATGACAAAATTATAGTAACATTTCAATCTAGATTTGGACCTGAACCATGGCTTCAACCTTATACTGACGAAACAATTATAGACCTAGCTAAACAAGGTCAAAAAAATATTGCTGTTGTTGCTCCAGGATTTATATCAGATTGTTTGGAAACGCTTGAAGAAATTAATGTTGAAGCAAGAGAGTTATTTATTGAAAATGGCGGGGAAAGTTTCGAATACATTCCCTGTCTAAATGATAATGAATATTCAATAAAATTCTTGGAATATATTATTAAACAAAACCTTCTTGGGTGGAACTCTTAGACAATAAATTAGTTTTTTTTGATTATATATAATTATAAAGTTGCTATTTACATTTTATATATAAACACTTATAAATCAATTATCTAAGCGGGTATTGTGTAGTGGTAAGACCTTAGCCTTCCAAGCTAATGACGCGAGTTCGATTCTCGCTACCCGCTCCATCAAATATTAAAATAATATTAAACTTGATTTTTTGTTTTTATTAAAATATAGGTGCAGAATAAGCTCATTATGATAATCGTTCCACCAAAAATTGTGTTTAATGAAGGTTCTTTATTATACCATAAAAAATTTAATATTATTGAAATTGGTGGAATTAAATAGAGAAATAATGAAGCTTTATTAGCTCCAAAGTAACCAACTGCATAAGTCCAGGTTAAATAACCTATTGTTGTAGGAAATAAAGACAGCCACAAAAAAGCTATTTGGACTTCACTATTAGAATTAATAATAAAATTATATGTTTCTGGAAACCAAATAATCATAGGTAAAGTTCCAAATAAAATTGTATAAGCAGCTGAAGTTATAGCGCCATATATTAAAACCAGCGGTTTTAATATATGAAAATAGATAGCAGTCAAAATTGCTGCAAATAGAATTAATGTTGAACCACTACCAAATTCTAATCCACCTTCTTGATCAATAGAAATTATACATACACCTAATAAACAAAAAAAGACACATAACCAATGAATGAGTGAGACTTTTTGTTTTAAAATCAAAAAGCCTATTAACACAGTAAATAAAGGATTACAATTTACTATGAAACTACTAGCACCAGCTGATACATTTTGCTGACCATAGTTCAAGAATAAATTATATAAAAAAATACCTACAAATCCTGCAATGAAATATCTAAGAAAATGATATAATCTAATTTTCTTCTTATAATTGTAAACACACCATAATAATGAAATGAATGCCGCTAATGAAAATCTACCTGCACCTAAAATTAATGGTGTGGAAGTTTCTAGTATAAATGACATTACAGGAAAAGAAGAGCCCCAAAAGAATATTGTAGAAAAAATTGCCAAAATTGGAGCCGTGTTTTTCATTTATGTGGCACTTCATTAGTTTTCTAATTTTTTGGAAGAGATAATTTACCAAAAACATTATATTTTATTAAAAGACTTTTAATAAAACCATTATCAATATTCTTTTTGATAAATTTATTAACAAAATTTGCAGCCTCTGCATTATTTAGCTTACTACCAATACATTGATTAATATATGTGAAACTTTCATCTAAAATCAGACAATCTTCAGTTTTTTTAATATCTTCAGAAAGTTTGGGTCTTAATCCAGCTAAAACTTCATATTGCTTTTCCTGAAAAATTAAAAAAGATTCATCAATTGACTTCGCTCTAATTAAATCTGCTTTTTTTATATTTTCGGTTAACCACAGGTCATAAGCACTTCTTTCTGCTACAGCTATTCTAATTCCTTCATTATCAATATCTTTTATAGTGTTAAAATTTAAATGTTTTCTTACTAAAAAAGTTGATTCTATTAATGTATAAGGAAAACTAAAGTTAATTGATTTTGCTCTTTCTGGCTCATTAGCAATATTACCAATATCCCATTTATCTTCAAAAATAGCATCAGCTAATTCTCCAGGCCTAGAAAATGAAATTAATTCAATATCAACACCTAATTCATGAGCTAAAGCTTTTGCCATATCAGGAGAAACGCCTTGAGGATCTCCATTAGCTTCTTTACCAGTAACTAATAAAAAATTACTCATATTTATAGCAGCTCTTAGATGACCTCTTGGAGCAAGTTGTTTTATTATGATATCTGACACTATAAACCTTTTAAAAAATTATTGGCTATTATTACACTTTTTTGCTCATTTGAAAAAAGATTAATTAAATAATATTTAATATAGCCAATCTCTTGTTTATTTTTGTTGATTAATAATTAGGCATATTAATAAAGAATGTGATAATTTTTACGCATTTTTTTGTAAAATTTGAAAAATAACATATGTTGTTTTTGTCGATTTAGGGGGTAATTATGATTTGTTTTTCCAACTTTTTTAATTTTACTAAAAATTTCTTAATTATAGTTGTTTTTAGTACTTTTTCTTATCCAGCATTTGCAGACATAAATAATGGTGATACAGCTTGGGTACTAACATCAACAGCATTAGTTTTATTTATGACTTTACCTGGTTTGGCTTTATTTTATGCAGGACTAGTTAATTCTAAAAACGTTGTTTCAGTATTAATGCAACATTTTGCCCTTGCCTGTATGGTGTCAGTAATATGGGTAATTTTAGGATATAGTTTAGCTTTTTCTGAGGGAAATGAATGGATTGGAGGGTTAGGTAACATTTTTATGAATGCCATAGATGTTAACAGTCCTTCTGGAAGTATTCCAGAAAGTCTGTTCGCCACTTTTCAGATGACTTTTGCAATTATAACACCCGCTTTAATGATAGGTGCTTTTGTTGAAAGAATAAAATTTTCAGCAATGCTTATCTTCTTAAGTATTTGGCTATTAATAGTTTATGTTCCAGTTACTCATTGGGTCTGGGGAGGAGGAATATTGTCTTCATGGGGTACAATGGATTTTGCAGGCGGAATTGTTGTGCATGCAACTGCTGGAACAGCCGCTTTAGTAACAGCTTTAACACTTGGAAAAAGAAGAGGTTTTCCAAAATCTATAACGCCTCCACATAGCCCTATTTTAACAATGATTGGAGCTTCAATGTTATGGATTGGATGGTTCGGTTTTAATGCTGGGTCTGCTTTAGGTGCTAACGGAGGTGCAGGAATGGCGATGCTAGTTACTCATATATCAGCAGCTACTGCATCATTAGTTTGGATGTTTATAGAATGGAGAAGATTTGGCAAGCCCTCTTTAATAGGTATCGTTACTGGAATGGTAGCTGGTTTGGCTACTGTAACTCCTGCCTCCGGTTATATAGGTGTTCCCGGTGGTCTTATTTTAGGTTTCTTTGGCGGTTTGTTTTGTTATCTAGCTGTAGATTATATTAGAGGCAAACTTCAAATTGATGATAGTCTTGATGTATTTGCTGTTCACGGTGTGGGAGGAATATTAGGTACATTACTAGTAGCATTTTTAGCGACATCAACTTTTTCAGGCTTAGGAATAGCTGAAGGTCAAACTGCAATTTCTCAATTTTTTGTTCAACTTAAAGCTGTCTTTTTAACTGTTGTTTGGACTTCTGTTTTTACGTATTTAATATTAAAAATAACGTCGTTTATAGTTCCACTGAGAGTAGATGAGCAAGAAGAAATCGAAGGTTTAGACTTGCGCTCACATGGTGAAAAAGGATATCATTCGGATTAAGGATTAACATTATGAAATATTTTATTGCTATAATTAAGCCTTTTAAATTAGACGACGTCAGAAATGCTCTAACAGAAATTGGAGTTGAAGGTTTAACAGCCTCTGAAGTTCGTGGGTTTGGGAGGCAAAGAGGTCAAACAGAAATTTATAGAGGAGCAGAGTATAGTGTTTCGTTTGTACCTAAGCTCAAAATTGAGATAGCTGTTCCAGATGAAATGCAAGAAGCTGTGCACGAAGCCTTACTCCAGAGTGCTTCAACGGGACAAATAGGAGATGGAAAGATATTTGTTTTAGATCTTTACAGCGCGACTAGAATAAGGACAGGAGAAACTGAAAATAATGCATTATAGGTGTTAAACATACCACTCATCTATGACACTTCTTTCTTTCTCAAAGTTTAGATGTTGTATTTTTGTTTTCAACAATATTTGTTTATTTGCTATTTGTTGAACGGCCCATACTGCAGCGCCTCTTACTAAAGCAGACTTATCATTCATCAATAAATTAATTAGACTGGGCACAAGCTTTTCATTTTTACTATTGCCAGTGGCTATACAACAATTTCTTATAAACCGATCTCTTCCTATTCTCTTGATTGGAGAACCTGAAAATTCATTCCTAAAATCTTGATCAGAAAGGTTTAACAATTTTAATAAATCAAAGTTAAATTTATTATCATTAAATTTTATCTCTTTAGTCTTCTTTGCATATTTATTCCAAGGGCAAATTGCTAAACAATCATCACATCCAAATACTTTATTTCCAATCGCTACCCTATATTTTTTTGGAATAATATCTTTATTTTCGATGGTTAAGTAAGAAATGCACTTTGTCGCGTCTAACTTATTTGGTGCATCAAATGCATTAGTTGGGCAAATAGCAATACATTTATTGCAGGAACCACAATTATTATTCTCAGGAGTGTCATACTCAAGTGATTTATTTATAAGAATCACACCTAAAAAAAGCCATGAACCAAAGTCTCTAGAAACTAAATTAGTATGTTTTCCTTGCCACCCCAATCCAGCTTTTTCAGCTAATGGTTTCTCCATAATTGGAGCTGTATCAACAAATACCTTAATTTTAATTTTAGTTTTTGTATTTAATTTAGAAATTAATTTGCTAGAAAGTACTTTAAGTCTTCCTTTTATAAGATTATGATAATCATTTCCTTGGGCGTATACTGATATATTTCCAATATTCTTACAATTATTTTTTTCTAAAGGATCTGTTTTAGGGCCATAATTTAAGCCAAGAATTATTGCAGATTTTGCCTCTTCCCATAAATTAATGGGAGATTTTCTTCTTTCAAAAGTATCTTCCATCCATTTCATTTGACCATGAAAGCCTGAATCAATAAATTCTTTTAATCTCAGAGCAGCCGACAACGGTAGTTTAGCATCTGTAATTTTACAAACATCGAATTCAAATTCTTTGGCTAACTCTTTAATTAATTTATTTTTTACATTTTTTTTCATACTAAAAAAAATTACAACTAGATTATATCAATATCACCTGAATAATAATTTTCTAGAAAAGTTTTTTCAAACTTATCAAAATTACTATTCTTTATAGACACTCTAATATTTTTCATCAAATTTAAATAAAAATGAATATTGTGTAAACTTAGGAGCATAAGCCCTAAAATTTCTTGAGCTTTGAAAAGATGGTGAAGATATGCTCTTGAATAATTTCTGCAAGTATCACAATTACAATCTATGTCTAAGGGTCTTGTATCTAAACTATGCCTAGAATTTTTTATATTTACTTGACCTTTAGAAGTAAACGCTTGTCCAGTTCTTCCAGAGCGAGTGGGCAAAACACAATCAAACATGTCAACACCTCTTTTTATAGCCCCTACAAGATCATCCGGCTTACCTACACCCATTAAATATCTTGGTTTATTTTCCAGCATAAATTTTGTTGTATTATCTAAAGTTTCGAACATTAATTCTTGGCCCTCTCCAACAGCCAAGCCTCCTATTGCATAGCCTTCAAAATTTAACTCAGTAAGTTTTTTTGAAGACTCTTTCCTTAAATCTGGAAAAACAGATCCTTGTATGATGCCAAATTGCCCGTAACCAGTTCTGTTTTGAAAAGCTTCTCTACATTTGGTAGCCCACTGAAGAGATAATTTCATTGCTCTTTCTGATTCTTCGTATGAAGCAGGAAAAGGAATACACTCATCTAACTGCATTGTAATAGTTGCATCTAGTGAATTTTGAATGTCTGTACTTTTCTCTGGTGATAAAAAGTATTTTGTTCCATCTAAATGAGATTTGAAAGTGACACCATCATTTTGAATTTTTCTTAATTTGCCCAAACTCATAATTTGAAAACCACCTGAGTCTGTCAAAAGAGGTTTATTCCATCCCATAAATTTTCTTACCCCACCCATTTTTTTTATATTTTCTTGACCAGGCCTTAGCATTAAATGATAGGTATTGGCTAAAATAATTTGAGCGCCAGAAGCTTTTATATCTCTTAAATGCATTGCTTTCACAGTAGCAGATGTACCCACTGGCATAAAAATTGGAGTATCTATATCTCCATGAGCTGTTTCTAACTTACCTAAACGAGCATTTTTATCTTTGGATAATAATTTAAAATTAAATTTATTTATCATATCATTTATTATTATTTCTTGAAAAAATACAACAATCTCCATAAGAAAAAAATCTATATTTTTGTTCGATTGCGTGTTGATATTTTTTAAAAATATTTTCCTGTCCATGAAAAGCTGAAACAAGCATTAGTAATGTTGATCTTGGTAAGTGAAAGTTTGTTATGAGCAAGTTTACAATTTCAAACTTGAAACCTGGTGTTATGAAGAGATCTGTAAAACCAGACCATGGTTTAATTTTCCCATTATTGATTTTTGCTATCGTTTCTAATATTCTTAAGCTTGTAGTACCTACTGATATTATACGCTTATTATTTGCTATTGCCTTGTCAATAATGTTCGAAGTTATCTCACTTACGCTACCCCATTCTTTGTGCATTTTATGATCGATTATATTATTAACCTTGACAGGTAAGAATGTGCCAGCGCCCACGTGAAGAGTTATTGGCGCAAATAAGACACCTTTAGTTTTTAATTTTTTTATTAGATTGTTAGTAAAATGCAATCCAGCTGTTGGTGCAGCCACAGCTCCTTCTTGATCTGCAAATATTGTCTGATAATTTTTTTTATCATTATCAAACTTTATCTCTCTTTTTATATAAGGAGGAAGTGGCATTTCTCCTTGGTGATGCACTTCATTTAATAAACTCTGTTCACCTTTGTTAAATTCTAGCAAGACATCTCCTTCAACAAACTTTTCTATTAATTTTGCCTTTAAATTATTTTTAAAAATTATACACTCACCAACTTTGCATTTCCGACCAGGTTTTATAAAAGCTCTCCACAAATTACGCTTAACTTTCAAGTGTAACGTTACTTGAATATTAACAGTATCTTTTTTACCAGACAATCTTGATGGTATTACTTTAGTATTATTAATAACTAATACATCTCCTGGATTTAGTATTTTAAGCAGGTCTTTAAATATTAGGTCTTCAGGAGTTTCATTAATACAATTTAACAAACGTGAATTATCTCTTGGATAAGTAGGTTTTTGGGCAATTAAATCATGACTTAATTCATAGTCAAATTGAGATATATCCATTAGCTAAACAATCTTGTTATTCAAAAATTTGAATAACACCTACAACATCATTAATTTTATTTTTAACTACTAAACATTGAACTTTTGCTTCTCTCATCCGATTTTCAGCCAATTGTAAATTATCAGTTTCAAGTGCAGTCAAAGGATTTTTATTCATTAAATCTGCTGCTTTTAATTCAGAAAAATTACTTTTATCAATTAAAGCTCTTCTTATATCACCGTCGGTAATAACACCATTTAAGTTTTCTTTAGTTCCAACTAATGCTAGACCAAGACGCCCTTCAGTCATTATAACCAATACATCTTGAACGCTGGAATCTTGGCAAATAAACGGTAAGTTACTTTGCTTCATTTCATCTTTTACCGACGAAAGTAGTCTCTTTCCTAATGAACCACCTGGATGGGTTAATGCAAAATCCTCTTGCTTAAAATTTTTTAATTCCATTAATGAAACTGCTAAAGCATCCCCTAAGACCATAGTTATCATTGTAGAAGTAGTTGGAGCTAAATTTAATGGACAAGCCTCTCTGTCTACAGAAGTATCTAATATAATATCTGCTTTAGATGCCAAAGTTGAATCTTTTACACCTGTCAGAGCAACTATAGTAACATTAAGTCTTTTAAATGCTGGTATGAGTGCAATAATTTCTCCTGTTTCACCAGAATAAGAAATCAATAATACTATAGATTTTTTTTGAACTTTTCCTAAGTCACCGTGAATAGCTTCAGCAGGATGAAGAAAAATGCTTGGTGTTCCCGTAGATGCGAGAGTGGATGATATTTTTCTTCCAACAAGGCCTGACTTGCCCATGCCACAAATTATTATATGCTCGTTAGATTTATTCATTAATTCAATTGCTTTAGAAAATTCATCTCCAAGCATTTTTTCAAATCTTTCTATACCTAATTTGTAAGCTTGGGTTAAGCTGAGTGCTGTTTCTATTGCTTTCATTTTAATCACCCTTTAATATGAAGATGTTTTAACTTGAAATGAGTAAGAATACCACAAAAAGGGTAAAATCTTTGAAAATTCACTTTCACATAGCAAAAAATAAAAAAGCTAAAGTAGTAGCGGACGAGCTTCTTAATTTGTACGGACAGGTAGAACTCGCTAAAGCAGAAGTAATTGTTGCAGTTGGAGGTGATGGGGCGATGCTAGCTGCTATGAGAGAAAGTATTACATACAATATACCTGTTTTTGGACTCAACAGAGGTAATATTGGTTTTTTAATGAATGAATTTCAAAAGTTAAATTTAATTGATCGATTAAAAGATGCAAATGAAATAATTGTTCACCCTCTAGAAATGATAGTGATTGACTCTAAAAATAAAAAACATATTGAACTAGCTATTAATGAGGTAGCTATTTTTAGAAGAACTCATCAAAGCGCAATAATCTCCATAAAGATTGATAATACAGAAAGATTGAATGAGTTAACTTGTGACGGAGTTATGGTCGCAACACCAGTGGGATCTACTGCTTATAATCTTTCAGCTCATGGTCCAATCTTACCAATTGGATCAGAACTTCTGGCATTAACTCCTATAAGTCCTTTTAGGCCTAGAAGATGGAAAGGCGCATTAATTAAAAATAAATCTGTGGTTGAGTTTAATATAATCAACTCAAAGCTTCGCCCAGTTAGCGCTAGCGCTGATGCTAAAGAAGTAAAGAATATTGAAAAAGTGTTAATTTCTCAAAATCATAATATTAACTTGCGCATTCTTTACGATAAGACCAACAGTATGGAAGATAAATATTTAAAAGAACAATTTTCGATTGGATAAAATTAGCTCAACTGTTCTTGTTGTCTTAACCACATTTCTGCATAAAGCCCATTTTTCTTTATAAGTTCTTTGTGACTTCCCTGTTCTGCTATAATACCGTTCTCTAAAACAATAATTTTATCTGCATCTATAATTGTTGATAATCTGTGAGCTATAACTAGAGTAGTATTTTTATTAGATAATTTTTTGAGAGATTTCTCTATTGATTTTTCTGTTTTTGAATCTAAAGCAGATGTTGCTTCATCAAAAATAAAAATTTTTGGAGTTTTAAGAAGCGCTCTTGCTATGGCAACTCTTTGCTTTTCTCCACCTGAAAGTTTCAGACCTCTTTCACCTACAATTGTGTCATACCCAATTTCTAAGTTAGCAATAAATTTGTCAATAGATGATAATTTTGCTGCGTTATAAATTTCTTCTATCGATGCTTCAGGCTTAGAATAAGCAATATTATACTTTATAGTATCATTGAATAAAACTGTATCCTGAGGAACAACTCCAATACTAGATCTTAATGAACTTTGAGTAACGTCTTTTATATTTTGGTTATCAATCGAAATAATACCAGAAGAAGGATCATAAAATCTAAATAGAAGTTTAGAAATTGTAGATTTGCCAGCTCCAGTGGGACCAACTATCGCCACTTTATGACCTGGGTTTACAACAAAACTGAGGTTTTTTAAAATTACCCTATTTCCAAATGAAAATTTTATATTTTTAAACTCTATTTTGCCGCTATGTACATCAAGATCATAAGCATTTTCTTTGTCGACAATATCTGGCATCTCATCAACTAAAGCAAACATCCTACCAATGTCTAATAAAGATTGTCTAATCTCTCTGTAAACAAAACCTAAAAAATTCAAGGGCAAATATAACTGTAACAAAAAAGTATTTACAACTACAAAATCTCCAATTGACATTTTTTCACTTGCAATGTCTTCTCCAGCCATTCCCATAATTAGGAAGAGTCCAATCGCAATTATTGCTCCTTGACCAATATTAACAACTGATAAGGAAGCTCTAGCTTTAACAGCAGAATCTTCATATGATTTCATTGCATTATCAAATCTATCAGCCTCTATTTTTTCAGAATTAAAATATTTTACAGTTTCAAAATTTAACAAGCTATCTATGGCTTTTGTAGATGCATTTTCGTCAGCAAGATTCATTTTTCGTCTAATTCCAATTCTCCACTCAGTTACCTTTATAGTATAAATAATATAAATTATGACTGTTGTTACAGTAACTGCTGCATACGCCAAGCCAAATGTTGCCCATAAAACTATGCCTACAGCTATTAATTCAACTAAAACAGGAACAATTTCAAAAGCTGCGAACCTTAATAAAAATTCTATCCCTTTAGATCCCCTATCAATAGCCCTTGTTAAACCGCCAGTCTGCCTATTAAGATGAAAAGAAAGTGACAAACTATGCAAATGCTGAAAAGCTTTTAATGCAGCGCCTCTTACTGCTTTTTGAGCAACTCTTGCAAAAACAAACTCTTTTGCTTCATCAAAAACAACTTGTCCAAACCTAGCTAATGCGTAAGAGCCTATAACAAACCAAAGTAGATTTAAATTTACATGTTTTCCCTCGGATACAAGATCTACAGCTTTCCCATATAAAAATGGCGTATAAACTGTTACTATTGTTGCCAAAAATAAAAAAATAAATGCTAAGAATATCCTAAATGGCATTTCTTTATTGCCTTTAGGTATAACAAATCTTAGCAGTTCCTTTAGTGTTTTCAGGGGAGTTAAAATTTTAGTATTTGAAGAAAATGGAAGCATTTTTCATGAAAGATAGCCTTTATATTTATTGCTATTGAGCTACGGTAAAGCTTTCACCACAACCGCAACGGGCAATTTCATTTGGATTAGAAAACTCAAAACCTGAACTAAACTTTTGTTCTTTATAATCCATCTCAGATCCAATTAAAAACATAATTGCCGCTGGATCAATACATATAACAATGTCTTTAGAAATAATTTTCTCTTCGAAAGGTTTTATTTCTGTTGCATACTCAACGTTGTATTTCATGCCTGAACAACCAGCAGTTTTAATACCAATCCGAAGTCCTATTACTTCTGATTTAGTATCTTTCATTAACGTTTTAACCCTATTAGCGGCAGCTTCGGTTAAGGTTAATAATGGCTTATTTTTATTAGTCATTATAGACTCCTCCAAAAATTAATGTATATCAAGAGCCATTTTTGCATCTTCACTCATTCTATCCTTTGTCCAGGCAGGTTCCCATACGAGTTCGACTTCAATTAACCCTACATCATCTAATTTTGCAATTGTATCAGCAACTTGTCCAGGCATCTCACCAGCAACAGGACAACCTGGAGCTGTTAGAGACATTTTAATTTTTATATCATTATTTTCTAATAAATTAATATCATAAATAAGGCCTAAATCATAAATGTTAACTGGTATTTCTGGATCATAAATAGTTTCAATACATTTTATAACTTCTGAGAGTTCTATTTTTCTATTACATATATTATTTTTTTTACCAGCTTTTGCAGTAAATGGTTCATGCGGATCAGAAGATGAATGATGTGGCATAAATGCTGATAAAGGAAGGTTTTCAGAATTACTCATATCAAACACCAAAGATCTTTTTTACTTTATTTAAAGACAGAGCTAATTTATCAAAATCTTCTTTTGTTGAATATGCCCCGACAGAAGCTCTAGTTGTTGATACTAAATTAAATGCATCCATTAATGGTTGTGCACAATGATGGCCTGCTCTTACAGCTATACCCTCTCTATCAATAATTGTTGCTATATCATGTGAATGGGCACAATCCATGGTGAAGGAAACTACACCTGTTTTACTAGGTGCTTTTCCAAAAACATTTACTCCTTCAATAGAATCTAATAAGGAGGTCCCATAATCAATTACATTTTTTTCATGAGCCCCAATTTTATCAATGCCAACTTCTAAAACCCAGTCAATTGCTTCCCCCAAAGCTATTGCTTCTACAATAGGTGGGGTACCCGCTTCAAATCTCAGAGGAGGATCTGCAAATGTAGACTTTTCTATTCTAACTACATCTATCATATCTCCACCACCTAAAAAAGGGGGCATTTCTTCTAATATTTTATATTTACCAAATAATATACCAATACCAGTAGGCCCATACAACTTATGACCAGAAAAACAATAAAAATCGCATCCTAAGTCAACCATATCTACTTTTTCATGAATAACACCTTGGCATCCATCAACAATACTAATTGCACCACAATCTTTAGCAATTTTACAAATTTCCTTAACTGGGAAGGTGGTTCCTAAAACGTTAGACACGTGCGGGAAAGCAACAACCTTAGTTTTATCAGAAACTAATTTTTTTATGACACCTGCGTCAAAATCCATATTAGGGTCAATATCTGCGGCTATAATACTTGCACCTTTCTGTTCTGCAATAAATTGCCAAGGTACAATATTTGCATGATGTTCTGCAATTGTGATTATTATTTCATCTCCAGGCAATATATTTTTCATTCCCCAGCTATATGCAACTAAATTTATTGCAGCTGTAGCACCTGAGGTGAAAACAACTTCCTGTTCATTACAATTTATAAAATCGGCTACTTTTTTTCTGGCACCCTCATAACTTGAAGTGGCCTCTTCAGACAATTTATGCAAACCTCTGTGAACATTTGAGTAATTAAATGAATAATTTTTATTTATAGCTTCTAAAACTTTTCTAGGTTTTTGCATTGATGCAGCAGAGTCAAGGTATACAAGTGGTTTATTCCAAACTTGTCTATTTAAAGCTGGAAATTGGCCTCTAATGTGCTGTAAGTCATAAGGTTTCATTTTATAATGTTTCTTTGGGTATAATTGAGGATAAGGCTAATTCAGCTTCTTTAAACACAAAATCATGTAATGAATTATCAACAGATTGATTGATCATATCTTCTAAAAAGGCTTTGATGAGTATTTCCCGTGCCTTATCCATAGGAACACCCCTACTATTGAGATAAAATAGTTGATCATCATCTAATTCGCCAACTGTGGCACCATGCGCACAGATCACATCATCAGCATAAATTTCTAGTTCAGGTTTAGCATTAGCACTTGCAGTATCAGATAGTAAAATAGCTCTACTCATTTGTTGGCCATCAGTTCTTTGAGCATCTTGCGCTACTCTAACCTTACCTTGGAATACACCTGTTGATTTTCCACCAAGTACACCTCTTACAATTTGTTTAGAAGTACAATCTGGTACATCGTGATAAATTGCTGTAGTTAGGTCGTGGTGCTGATTGTCACTAGATATATAGACACCGTTAAGGTTTAATTTTGAATTGCAACCATTTAAATAAGCATGTGTTTCTGAGCGAGTAAAAATCCCACCTTTTATCAAGGAAAACGAATTTAAGTAAGATTCTTTAGACAAATAAACACAATTAGCAGATAAATTATATGTTTT
The DNA here is from genome assembly GCA_902514865.1 of uncultured SAR116 cluster alpha proteobacterium. Taxonomy (GTDB): domain Bacteria; phylum Pseudomonadota; class Alphaproteobacteria; order Puniceispirillales; family Marisalimonadaceae; genus Marisalimonas. The sequence continues at coordinate 8,083 of CABXSI010000009.1, read as the reverse complement.
TTCATGATCATTAAATATTTTTATAGAATTTAAAGAAGCTTTATTTCTTAATTCTATAAGCTGCAATGGCATTGCCAATGAAGTTAAATGATTGAAACGCTCAATTAAAAATAAACTACTATTCTCTTCCAATTCTAAATATAAAACTGGATGAACTGATTGGCTGTCTTCACCACCTTCATATATAATTTCAAGAAAATCTTTTACTTTTATATCTTTTGATACTGTTAATTTCATTATTGACGGAGTGCAAGATAATGAAACATTTGTAGAAGGATGATCACTTAAATTACTCTTTTTTATTTTTTGCAAATACTTTAGACTTTCACTATCACTAAGGACTGACAAATTAACCCCTGAAGGCAATTTAGAGGATAAATCTTCTCGATAAGCCCCATCAATAAATTGAATAATTGTTGATCCAATAAGGTTTGTTGTATTATTGTTGTTCTTTTTTAAATTAGGATTTATAGGTTTTATTTTTTTTCTAGATAAAGATCCTAACCTACTTAATCTCCATGTTTCTTCTCGAGGACTTGGCCAATTTTTAAAATCATTACATGCTATCCTTCTAAAGTTCGTGACTTCAAACTGATTAGTATAATTTTTAATAGAATTGATATAATCGTCTTTAATACTATGCTGCATTAATTAAACCTGAGTAACCATTTTTTTCAACTTCAAGAGCTAATTCTGGGCCACCTGATTTGATAATGAGACCGTCAGACAAGATATGAACAAAATCGGGAACAATATAATCTAATAACCTCTGATAGTGTGTAATAACAACAATAGCATTATCATTATTTCTCTGTGCATTAACACCGTCAGAAACTATTTTGAGAGCATCTACATCTAGGCCTGAGTCAGTTTCATCCAAAATAGAAACTGTTGGTTTTAACATTGCCATTTGTAAAATCTCAAACCGTTTTTTTTCTCCACCGGAAAATCCAACATTTACAGCTCTTTTTAACATTTCGTCTTTGACATACATTTTTGAAGCTTCTTTCCTTGCTTCCTTAACAAAAGCTAAATGATCAAGTTCCTTTTCGCCTAAAAACTTCCTTCTTGAGTTAACTGCCTCTCTTAAAAAACTCATTCCTCCAACACCAGGCAATTCAACGGGATATTGAAAAGCCAGAAACAAACCAGATCTTGCTCTCTCATCTGCTTCCATTTCAGATAAAGAAATTCCATCTAATAAAATTTCTCCTTCTTCTAACTCATATCCATCTCGTCCTGCTAACATATAAGATAAAGTACTTTTACCAGAACCGTTAGGTCCCATGATTGCGTGAACTTCTCCTTTGTTAACTGATAGAGAAACCCCGTTGAGAATATTTTTATCATCAAGTTTTAGATGAGCATTTTTGATTTCAAGTAATGACATATCAATTCCATTTAAAATAATTTATTAGTTGGGTTAACCTACAGAACCCTCTAAACTTATTCCGATTAGTTTTTGGGCTTCTACTGCAAACTCCATTGGCAACTCTTTCATTACTTCTTTACAAAAACCATTTACAATTAATGATGTAGCTTGTTCACTATCTAAGCCCCTTTGAAGACAGTAAAAAAGTTGATCTTCCGAAATCTTCGAGGTAGTAGCTTCATGTTCAACTCTTGCAGATGGAGTATGTTGATTTATATAAGGAACAGTATGGGCTCCACACTGATCACCAATTAACAAAGAATCGCATTGTGTAAAATTCCTGGAACCCATAGCATTTTTTTGAATTTGAACTTGACCTCTATACGTATTCTGAGCTTTACCTGCTGAAATTCCTTTTGAAATAATTGTAGATTTAGTATTCTTGCCTATATGGATCATTTTAGTTCCAGTATCAGCCTGTTGAGCGTTATTTGCCACAGCTACAGAATAAAATTCTCCAACTGAATTGTCTCCTTTGAGGACACAAGATGGATATTTCCATGTTATAGCTGATCCGGTTTCAACTTGTGTCCATGATATTTTTGATCTTTTACCAAGACAATTACCCCTTTTGGTAACAAAATTATAAATTCCACCTTTTCCGTCTTTGTCACCTGGATACCAATTTTGAACTGTTGAATATTTTATCTCTGCGTCATCCATAGCCACCAATTCCACAACAGCAGCGTGCAACTGATTTTCATCTCTTTGCGGGGCAGTACAACCTTCTAAATATGAAACATAAGCATTATCTTCAACTATAATTAAAGTTCTTTCAAATTGACCTGAATTTTGTTCATTTATCCTAAAGTAAGTTGACAACTCCATTGGACATTTTACGCCCTTAGGAACAAATACGAATGATCCGTCTGTAAAAACTGCGGAATTAAGGGCGGCATAATAATTATCACCTATAGGTATAACTGACCCAATATATTTTTTTACAAGATCTGGATAATTTTGAACTGCTTCTGATATTGGACAAAAAATAATACCTTCATCAGCAAGTTTTTCTCTAAAAGTCGTTGCAACTGAAACTGAATCAAAAACGTAGTCAACGGCAACACCTGCAAGAGCTTCCTGCTCTTTTATTGGTATGCCTAGTTTTTCGTAAGTCTTCAATAACTCAGGATCCACCTCATCAAGACTATTCAATTTAGGTTTAGTTTTAGGTGCTGAATAATAATAAATATCTTGAAAATTTATTTTTGGAAAATTAACCATAGCCCAATTAGGTTCATCCATTGTTAGCCATTTTTTGTAAGCCTTTAATCTCCAGTCTAACAACCATTTAGGCTCTTTTTTCTTGTTGGATATAAATTTTACAATTTCTTCACTTAAACCTAATGGTGCTTTTTCGGCTTCAAGTTTAGTTACAAAACCATATTTGTAAGAGCTAGTAACTTCTTTTACTTTATCAATTGTTTCTTGAGTTGCTACCATTTAAATTCCTTTTAATTAATTGTATTAACTACAACTTCTTTTTTACCCTCAGTTATAAAAGGGTTACCAAAATTGAGTAGATCATTTAATGAAATATCGTTAAGTGTATTTCTGATAACATCATTAACCTGATTCCACTTTCCTCCTAAGAAGCAAATATTACTTGCTTCACAAAGATTTTCTGAATTCTCGACACATGCAGTCAAAGTAATAGGTCCTTCTAATGCTTCTATAATTTCAACCACAGATATTTCCGAAGATTTTCTATTTAAAACATACCCACCTAAAGCTCCACGATAGGCACTAATTAAGTCACTTTTGGATATAATAATTTTTAAGATTTTTTGAACTGTGTACAATGTTAAACCAGTTTCTCTCGATAATTCTGAAGCTGACATTGGGTAACCTGATTTACGTGATAACATTCCAAGACAAACAATGGCGTAATCGGTCATTTTATTAAGTTTTAACATGTTAGATATATAGTACACAAATAGTACTAATTAAAGATTAAATTAATAATTTAATTTCTAACCTCATTTCTCAAATGATATTTCCCGTGATCCATCCCACTAAAAATTTCTTCTAAATCAGGGTGTTCCAAAGGGCCATTATCACCGTCACCAACCAAGTTTTGTTGAGAAACATAAGCAGTATAAAACGTTTCAGTATTTTCTGCCATAAGATGGTAGTATGGTTGTTCTCGAGATGGTCTTATTTCAGCGGGTATAGATTGGTACCATTCTTCCGTATTAGAGAATTCTGGATCAACATCAACTATTACCCCTCTAAATGGGTAAATACGATGCTTAACAATATCCCCAATATTAAATAAAGGGTCTTTATAAACTTTTATTTTTTTTGATAAATTTGATCTAGAAGTTAAATCTTCTTTTTTTTCATTATTATTTTTTTTTATCGACATTTTACACCTTATGGATCCTGATATAATAAAGCAGAACTAAACTTTTGATTTAACTTTTAAAACCTGCTTGCCATTATACATGCCAGTCTTAAGGTCAATATGATGCGGTCTATGTAATTCACCTGTTTCTTTACTTTCAACAAATGCATCAGGACTTAAAGAATCATGAGAACGTCTCATACCCCTTCTTGATCTAGTTATTTTACTTTTAGGTACTGCCATAATGAACTCTCTGATAAAAAAAACATTAAAATAATAGGTATATGGTGGAGCTGGACGGGATCGAACCGACGACCTCCTGCTTGCAAAGCAGGCGCTCTCCCAATTGAGCTACAGCCCCATATACTTTACTTGTGTTAAATATCCTTTGAACTTCCTATCGTCAAGAATTATTATGTTTTAAAACCAAAATTATTAACATTTTTTTGAAATTAATATATGTATATTATCCTAATAATTTTATTTTAAGGCAAATAATGATATTTGGACAAATCAAAACAGAATCGTCACTGAATGGCATCTTGGCATCTTCATTAGTATTACATGAAAAAAAAGAAATAATTAAGGTTAAAAAAGGAACAATAATAAATGAAAATTTGATCAATTTGTTATTGAAAAATGATATTAAATTAATAACTTGTGCAAAACTAGATAAAGATGACGTAGAAGAAAATAAAGCAGTTTATGAAATTTCAAAAAATATCCTAAATAATAAGCAATCAAATTTAACTATCAAAGATCCAAGACAAGGGAGATGTAATATAGTATCAAATATCAATGGATTGTTGGTATTTGATCATGAACAGTTATTTTTAATAAATTCAGTAACAGATGAAATTGGAGTTGCAAGTTTAAAGCCTTATTCATATGTCAAAAAAAACCAAGTGATCGCATCTATAAAAGCCATACCTTTTGCAATAAACAAAGAAGTATTAAAACAAATAATTAAAGCATCAAATCATTGTTTTAAGGTCTTACCTTTCCTAAAAAAAAATGTTCACTTAATTCAAAGTCGTAATCAAAATACCCTTGAAAAGATTCTGGAAAAAACTTTAGTTACTACAAAAAAAAGATTACTTAATTGTGGTATTACTGACATCCTAGAAAAGAAGTGTAATCATGAAATTAAATCATTATCATCCAAAATACATGAAAGTATTGAAGAAAATGCGGACTTAATTTTAGTTTTTGGAGCTTCCGCCATATGTGATAAAAATGACGTTGTTCCAAAATCTTTGAAAAAAAATAACGGAAAAATTTTACGCTTAGGAATGCCTGTAGAACCTGGAAATTTGATACTTTTAGGAGAGATTAAAAATACATACAAAACAATTACTTTCATAGGTATGCCTGGATGCGCACGTTCTCCAAAAGAAAATGGTGTAGATTGGATATTATGGAGAATCTTTTGTGGATTAGGCATCTCTAATAATAATATCAATTACATGGGAAACGGTGGATTATTATGAAACAAAGCTTTTATCAAATATACCACAATTCAAGATGTTCAAAATCAAGAGAAAGTTTGGAACTACTAAAGTTAAAAACTGAAAATTATAAAATTATAAGATATTTAGAAGTCGGAATTGATGAAAATGTACTATCGTCAATATTAAATTCAAAAAATATCCCAAAAGATGATTTGATAAGAAAAAATGAAATTACTTTTAAAAATTGAAATCTAAGTAAAATAGAACTAAATAAAAATGAAATTAAGAAACTTATTATTGAAAATTCTATCTTATTACAAAGACCATTAATTACTAAATACATTGATGGTTTGTTAGTTAAGTTAGTAATTGGACGACCACCTGAAACAGTAAATACTTTATTTAATTAAGGTTTTGTTATTTTATTCTTAATATTTGGAATACCAATATGAGATTCATTTTTTAATTTTGATAATTCAATTTGTTTTTGACGTTCTTTAAATTTTTGTTTTTGTTTTTTATTGGAAAAATTATAACAGTGATGACAACTTTCACCCTGCACAAAAAATTTATGTTTTTTATCCTCTTGATTGATAGGCATTCTGCAAGCAAAACACATATCATAATTACCTAATTTTAAATTGTGTTGAACAGAGACTCTATAATCAAAAACAAAACAACTGCCATTCCATTTACTATGTTTCTCAGGGATTTTTTCAAGATATTTTAATATACCCCCTTCTAAATGAAAAACATCTTTAAAGCCCATTGATTTTAAATATGAGGTAGACTTTTCGCATCTAATACCTCCTGTGCAAAACATTGCAATTTTTTTATTTTTAATTTCAGGATCTTTTTTTATTAGGTTTTCAGATACCCACTTTGGAAATTCTCTAAAATTTTTGATATTTGGGTTTAAAGCGTTCTCAAAAGTCCCAATAGATACTTCATAATCATTCCTTGTATCTATCAATAATAGGTTTTCATCTGAAATTAATTCATTCCATTTTTCAGGTTCAATATATTCCCCTACTATATAATTTGGTGAAATATCTTTTATTCCTAAAGTTACAATTTCTTTTTTTAATTTAATTTTCATCCTAAAGAATGGATTTTTAGGAGCCAAAGAAAATTTAGGCTTGAGATCGGTTAAATTTTCAATTTTCCAAATACTTTCTAAAGCTTCTGATATTTCATTTTTTTTACCAGAAATAGTCCCATTTATCCCTTCATTAGCTAACAGAATAGTACCTTTAATCTCTGTTCTAAATAGAATTGAATTCAATAAGGTTTGTAAATCAAGAATATTGCTTACATCAAAAAATTTATAAAATGCAACTACAATATAAATATCATAATTCCTAATTGTATTTTCATTAGACTTTAAGAAATCTTGATAATCTAATTTTGGACACATTATATTATATTTCATTTATCCCAAAGATTTAAAAAAAAATAACACAAATCAAATAAATTAGAATATACGTTAAAATATTATAATATTGAATACTAAAGTTTTTAGAATGGAGTTTTACAATGTCCGAAATTGTTTTGGAGCAAATAACATTAGAAAAAGCAAATTTAATTATTAAAAATGCAATCAGTAAAGCAAGAGAAATAAACATTAATCCTATTATGGTTGTTCTTTTAGATCACCGCGGTGCAATAAAGGCCTGTTCTGGTGAAGATGGAATTAGTAGTTTACGATTTCAAATAGCTCATGGAAAGGCTTATGGTGCATATCAGATGGGTATGGGTTCAAGAGCATTGTTTAATAGAGCAGAACAACAAGCTTATTTTATAAACTCTGTGAACGCTCTTACAAATGGGGCTTTAGTTCCTGTTCCAGGAGGTGTATTAATAAGAGACAAAAATAATAACGTTGTAGGATCTCTAGGAATTTCTGGTGATACATCAGATAATGACGAAATTGCTGCAGTTTCTGGAATTGAGTCAATTGGGTACAAAGCAGACATAGGATAAAGTATCTAAAAAGAACTCAAAATTAAAATTGGCGTTAAAATAAAAATAGATATTAACAGTATACCTCTTGATGATTTTTCATTAATGGATCTTACATTTTTTTGGTTTATTCTCGTATATCCATCAGTCATTCTTTGTATAATTTTATGTTTTTTTATAATTTGATAGTATAAAATAGCTAAAATATGAGTTCCTACCAAAAAATATAAAAAAAAGTGAAGTAAATTATGAATATCTGTCCAGAAATATACATAGTTAGACACCAAATGAGCAAGTGGTGCATCGTATAAAACGTCATCACTTGAAAACAACCCTGAAATGGATAATCCAATTAGGACAATTATAAAAGTTAAAGTTGAGAAACTACCAAGAGGCGTTCTTATTGATTTATTTTGATTTTTTTTGGAAAACTGCGTTAATGCTCCTTTTATTGATATATTAAAGCTTTCAAATTTTGAATAATAACTTCCAATAAATCCCCATAATATTCTAAAAAAGATTAAACCTAAAATAGAGACACCAAAATATTGATGTAAATTTAACATATCTAATTTAGCTGAGATATAAGAGCCTATGATAAGAATTATTAGAATAAAGTGGAATACTCTTAAAGAAAGATCCCAGACTTTAACTTGATTATCTTTTTCTTGATCTGTTTGATACATTTATATTATCAACACTTAAAGTTAAATTGAAAGGTTAAGAATGAATTTAAGGTGGAATAACAGTATGAACAATTCATTTTACAGTATTATTAAAATTGATGAAAGCTTTAAAAAAGTTTTTGAACAATTTGGTTTGCCCCTTAATCGTACAATCAAGGAAGGTTTTGAGAGCCTTGCTAAGATTATAATTGGACAGCAAATTTCA
>CABXSI010000008.1 GCA_902514865.1 uncultured SAR116 cluster alpha proteobacterium | reverse complement strand
CATAATGATAGTTGTCAGTAGCCATATGCTTATTTGTCCAGAATGTGAGATAGATTTCATATTAAATTATTATTGTAAATTATGATGTTTATGTGTGAATTAATTTAACAAAAACAATATTTAAAAAAAATTTTTTTTTTGTCTTGAAAGTTAACAATAAAACATTATTTAAGCTTCATCAATAATGGATTTATTGTTTAATTTTAACTTTTTTAATAAGGGAGATTAAGGCATGAAGTTTAGGCCACTTCACGATAGAGTAGTAGTTGAGCGTCTTGAAGCTGAAGAAAAAACTGCTAGTGGGATAATAATTCCAGATTCAGCTCAAGAGAAGCCTATGCAAGGCAAAATTATTGCAGCAGGTTCTGGTGCGCGTGACGAGACAGGTAAAGTTCAACCTTTGGATGTTAAAGAAAATGATGTTGTACTTTTCGGAAAATGGTCCGGCACTGAAGTCAAGCTTGATGGTAAAGATCTATTGATCATGAAAGAAAGCGATATTATGGGAATAATGGGTTAATTATTCTCTAAATTAAATAATAATTACTTTATAATTTGAAAGGAATAGAAAATGGCTGCTAAAGAAGTCAAATTTGGCGCAAACGCCAGAGCTCAAATGCTTGAAGGCGTAGACATACTCGCAGAAGCTGTAAAAGTAACATTGGGACCTAAAGGTAGAAACGTAGTTCTTGACAAGGCGTTTGGAGCTCCAAGAATAACAAAAGATGGTGTTACCGTTGCTAAAGAAATTGAATTAAAAGAAAAATTTCAAAACATGGGTGCACAAATGGTTAGAGAAGTTGCATCTAAGGCTAATGATGTTGCTGGGGATGGAACAACAACTGCTACTGTTTTAGCACAGGCTATAGTGAAAGAAGGATCAAAAGCTGTTGCTGCTGGACTTAATCCCATGGATCTTAAGAGGGGAATTGATTTAGCAATTGAAGCTGTAGTTGCTGATTTAGAAACAAGAACTAGTAAAATATCTACAAATTCTGAAGTAGCTCAAGTTGGAACTTTATCTGCCAACGGAGAAGGTGAGATTGGTGATATGATTGCTAAAGCTATGGATAAAGTTGGCAATGAAGGCGTTATTACTGTTGAAGAAGCTAAAACACTTGCAACTGAATTAGATGTTGTTGAGGGCATGCAATTTGACAGAGGTTACTTATCACCCTATTTTATAACTGATGCTGACAAAATGAAAGTTGTAATGGATGATCCATATATACTTTTATTTGAAAAGAAATTAGCTAATCTTCAAGAAATGCTTCCTGTATTAGAAAAGGTTGTTCAATCTGGTAAGCCGTTATTGATAATTGCTGAAGATGTAGAAGGTGAAGCTCTTGCCACACTTGTTGTAAATAAGCTAAGAGGTGGTTTAAAAATTGCTGCAGTTAAAGCTCCAGGATTTGGAGATCGAAGAAAAGCTATGTTAGAAGATATTGCAATTCTGACAAAAGGTGATCTAATTTCTGAAGATTTAGGTATCAAACTCGATAATGTAACCCTTGAAATGTTGGGTACTGCCAAAAGAGTTGAAGTAACTAAAGAGGAAACTACTATTATAGATGGTGCTGGTTCTAAAGACGATATTGGAGCAAGATGTAACCAGATCAGAGCGCAGATTGAAGAAACAACATCTGACTATGATAAGGAAAAACTTCAAGAAAGATTGGCTAAATTAGCTGGTGGTGTTGCTGTAATTAAAGTTGGCGGAGCAACAGAAGTTGAAGTTAAAGAACGTAAAGATCGTGTGGATGACGCAATGCATGCAACTAGAGCCGCTGTAGAAGAAGGTATTGTACCTGGAGGTGGTGTAGTATTTGTGAAAGCTATTCCTGCTTTAGACAAAGTCAAGGTAGATAATCCTGACCAGAAAATGGGAGTTGACATTGTCAGAAGAGCTCTGAAGGCTCCTGCTAAACAAATAGCTGACAATGCAGGCCAAGATGGTGCAGTTATTGTTGGAAAACTATTAGAATCTACAGATGCAAACTTTGGATTTAATGCTCAAACTAATGAATTTACCGATTTAGTTAAAGCTGGTGTAATAGATCCTACTAAAGTTGTTAGATCAGCTTTACAAAATGCAGCTTCTGTGGCTGGGCTTTTAATTACAACTGAAGCAATGGTCGCCGATAAACCTGAGCCAGCTGCTGGCGGTGCCGGTGGTGGAATGCCTGATATGGGCGGCATGGGCGGCATGGGCGGAATGGGTGGCATGGGTGGTATGCCAGGCATGATGTAACCATAATCCTCATTAAAACTATACAACACCTCTAATTAACATTAGAGGTGTTTTTTTATGTCTAGATGTTTATAAATTGTTGCCTACCTGACTTAACTGATATAGCTATATTATAAAATAATAAGAAGTAAATTATGAACAATTCTGAAGTACAAAAAATTGCTGAAAAATCGAATTCGTGGCCTTTTGTTGAAGCAAGAAATTTAAGAGATAGATTAAAACAAATAGGAAGCAAGTCGGGTGAAGAAAATGAACCGCCAGTTTTATTCGAAACTGGATATGGTCCATCTGGATTGCCCCACATAGGGACTTTTGGAGAAGTCGCCAGGACTAATATAGTACGTTTTGCTTTTCAAACTTTGACAGGAAAAAAAACAAAATTAATTTGTTTTTCAGATGATATGGATGGTTTTCGTAAAGTTCCTGAGAATGTTCCTAACAAGACTTTGCTAGAAAATTATATAGATCATCCACTAACGAATGTTCCAGACCCATTTGGAAAGTTTGACAGTTTTGGAGCTCACAATAATTCTAAATTGAAAGAATTTTTAGACCGATTCAGTTTCGAGTATGAATTTATTTCTGCAACTAACTGTTATAAAACTGGTAAGTTTGATAATGCTCTTAAAAAGATTTTATTACATTACGAAGATATTAAAAATGTAATCCTACCTACCTTAGGAGAAGAAAGAAAAAAAACCTATAGTCCATTCTTACCCGTTTGTCCCAAGTCAGGAAAGGTTTTACAGGTAAATATTACTTCTATTGATAATAAAAACAATACAGTTAGTTATTTTGACGAAGATTCAAAAACAACAATTACAGTATCCATCTTAGGTGGTGCTTGCAAGTTACAATGGAAATGTGATTGGGCAATGCGCTGGCTTGCCCTTGGAGTTGACTATGAAATGTCAGGAAAGGATTTGTCAGAAAGTGTAATTTTATCTAGTAAAATTTTACGAATTCTTGGATCTTCGCCACCATCTGGTTTTTCTTACGAACTTTTTCTAGACAATAATGGTGAGAAGATTTCTAAATCTAAAGGGAATGGTTTATCTATTGAAGAATGGTTAAGATACGGCACTGCAGAATCTTTAAGTCTTTTTATGTTTACAAATCCTAAAAGAGCCAAAAGACTTTTTTTTGATGTTATTCCTAAAACTACTGATGAATATTTTTCACATTTAAAAAAATATAACGAACAAACAGATGATGAAAAAATTAATAATCCAGTTTGGCATATTCATAAAGGCTTACCAAAAATTAAGGATTTGCCAGTTACTTATACTTTATTACTAAATTTAGCATCAGTATGTCACGCAAATGACACAGATACTATTTGGGGGTATGTCTCAAACTATGCTTCAGACATAAAAAGAACAGATGAACTTGAGGGGTTAATCAACTTGGCTGTTAATTTTTATAAAGAGATGATTGAACCTCAAAAAAAATATAGATTACCTTCAGACAAAGAAAAAAGAGGAATTACAGAATTAATTGAAATTCTATCAACTTTAGATAAAGAAACCTCATCAGATGAAATACAATCTATTATATTTTCCATAGGAAAAAAATTAGAATATCAAAATTTACGTGATTGGTTTAAAGGATTGTATGAAACTGTATTGGGTCAATCAGAAGGTCCTAGGATGGGAAGTTTTATTAAACTTTATGGTATAGAAACAACTAAAAAACTATTAGAAAAAGTACTTGAAGGTGAATTAGTTAAAGAATAGGTAAAAAATGATTTGGAAATTTATTACTTTTCTTGTTAGAAAACTTGAACCGGAAATTGCTCATCAAATATCCTTAATTGCGTTAAAGTTAGGATTGCATCCAAGATTAAAGCGAATAGAAATTCCAGTTAAAATTAATAATTTACATTTTATTAATTTTCTGGGTATTGCAGCAGGTTTTGATAAAAATGCAGAGGTAATTGAAAAAATTCATCATTTGAATTTTGGATTAACTGAAGTTGGAACCATTACCCCATTACCACAGTATGGAAACCCCAAACCAAGAGTATTCAGATTAGAAAAAGATCAAGCAATAATAAATAGAAATGGATTTAATAATTTGGGAATGGCTCAGGCTATAATAAAATTAAAACATTACAGAAAAAAATTTCCAGTTGGTAGCAACTTTGTTTTAGGTATTAATATAGGGCCAAACAAAGATAGCAATAATAGATTTAAAGATTATGAAATACTTTCTAAAGACCTATCAGAGTTTGCTGATTATCTTACTATAAATATATCTTCCCCTAACACACCAAATTTAAGAGAATTTCATGAAACTGAAAACTTAGAAAAAGTCCTTATATCTGTAAAAAATGGTATTACCAAATCTAAAAAATTGGAGTTACATTTACCAATATTTTTAAAAATTTCTCCTGATATAACTGAAAACAATTTGAATCTAATAATTGAAACCGCTAATAAAAATAATATTACAGGCTTAATAATTTCCAATACGACTGTGGATAGATACAAAGATCTTCATCAGGATAATTTGCATGAAGAGGGGGGGCTTTCTGGGAAACCACTTTTTAATAAATCTACTACTTTTTTGGCTTTAGCAAATAAAATAATAAAAAACAAAAAATATAATTTATATCTAATTGCTGCTGGTGGGGTGTTAGATGCTAAATCTGCATATGCTAAAATTTTATGTGGGGCTCATCTTGTCCAATTATATTCTTCTATGACATTTGATGGCCCTCTAATTGCGGACACAATTTTAAAAGAGTTACTTCAATTAATGAAAAGAGACAAAATAAGTTCAATTAACGATGTAAGGGGTATAGTTGACAATCCTGATGCTGCTATGAAGATTGCTAATAATGGGCTTATAGATAATATTCATATTTAAATTGCTTTCTTGTCCCATTTAACTTGACCTTTTAAAAAGCATATTTTATAAACATTTCATTATTTATAGGGGTTAAAATGTCTAGAGTTTGTGAAATTTCTGGTAAAAATGTTATGAGCGGAAATAACGTTAGTCATGCTAAAAATAAAACAAAAAGAAAATTTTTACCTAATCTTCAAAATGTTAAATTTTTTAGTAAAACATTAGACAAATCCATTAGTTTGAAGGTAAGCGTACGTGCTTTAAAGTCAGTTGAAAAAAATGGTGGTTTAGACGATTATCTGACAAAGACAAGTAATAGAGTTTTAGCTCCAGAAGCGATTGCTGTAAAAAAATTAATATTAAAAAATATTAAAAATGTAAGTAAATCTACTTAAATTATTCCTCATTAAATAGGTCAGCTAATTGCTCTGTCAATGCTCCTCCTAATTGCTCAGCATCTGTTAACGTAACAGCTTTATTATAATATCTAGTAACATCATGCCCTATTCCTATTGCAACTAATTCAACAGGTGATTTGTTTTCAATAAAAGATATAACTTGTTTTAAATGAAGTTCTAAATAGTTTCCACTATTTGAAGATAATGTAGTATCATCAACTGGCGCTCCATCACTTATAACCATGAGAATTTTTCTTTCTTCTAACCTCCCTAATAATCTTTCATGGGCCCAGATTAATGCTTCACCATCAATGTTTTCCTTCAAAATACCTTCTCTTAGCATTAATCCAAGAGAATTCTTTGATCTCCTCCAAGGAGCATCGGCTGGTTTATAAATTATATGTCTTAAGTCATTTAACCTACCTGGATAAGAAGGCTTGCCGTCGTTGATCCATTCCTCTCTTGATTGTCCTCCTTTCCACGCTTTAGTCGTGAAGCCAAGAATTTCAACTTTTACACCACATCTTTCAAGTGTCCTTGCCATGATATCAGCGCAAATAGCAGCAATTGTTATTGGACGGCCTCTCATAGATCCAGAATTATCTATTAATAATGTTACGATTGTGTCTCTAAACTTCATATCTTTTTCTTGTTTGTAAGAAAGTGGAAACAAAGGTTGAGTAATTATTCGCGACAATTTTGAGGCATCTAGCATTCCCTCTTCAAGATCAAAATTCCAAGATCTATTTTGTTTGGCTTGTAATTTTCTTTGTAGCTTATTAGCTAATCTTGAAATAGCACCTTGAAGTGTTTCGAGTTGTTTATCCAAAGTACCTCGAAGCCTAATTAACTCATCCTCTTCGCACAGATCTACAGCATTAACAATTTCATCATATTTAGTAGAAAAAACTTGATAATTATAATTGATATTATTTTTAGCTTGGTTATGACCGGTAAGAGGATTAGAGGCTACTTCACCTTCACTTTCCCCATCTTGATCTTCAGATTCAGCGTCTTGTGCTTCGCCATCTATTTCTCCATCTTCATCTTGTGCTTCACTGGCTCCATCTAAACCTGTATCTTGATCTTCATCATTTTCACTTTGAGCAGAAGAATCATTATCTTCACTTTCATCTGTATTACTTTCATCAGTGTCGTCTTCATTTTCGTCAGATTTATTTTGATCTGTCTCACCTATGTCTGCTTGCAAGGCAGTCAACAATTCTTTAGTTTTTTTTGCATAACTTTCTTGATCTTGGGTGTTTTCTGCTAATTGATTAAGTAAATTACCTATTTTACTATTAATCCAAGGACGCCATTTTTCTAGCGATAAAGAAGTGTTTACCGGTGAACTACATCCAGTAATTTTTTCTCTAATAACTAATTGTAATGCATTGATTAGAGCTTCTTTATCGTCTCCACCTGGTATGGGTAAAATTGTTTCTTTAAATTTTTCTTCAACTAAATTTTGCAGGTTATTCTTTACACCAACTAGATTATTTGATCCTACAGATTCAATGCGGGAATCTTCTGCGAATTGGAATATTTGAGATGATATATCTGAAGATGGTAAGTACTTATTATGCACTTTAGGGTCATGATACTTTATTTTAAGAGCAATTTTATCAGATTCACCCCTTAATCTTGAAAGCTGTGTACTATCCAATTCTTTTAAAATCTGAGGTAATCTAATTTCTTTTGAGGATAAATAACTTGAACTTCCAGAAAATTTAATCTCTCTTTCACTGTCAAGATCTCCCGAAACAGCTTTTAGAGTAGAGGCAGTTGCATTTTGAAATTGAGTGTTTTCAGATTTTTTACTCATCTGGGAATTTAAAGATCTACAGTTTTGTCAACTTCAATTAAATCTCTTCCAAAACATCTTTGATAATATTCTGACACTATTGGTCGTTCCATTTCGTCGCATTTATTGAAAAAAGTTAACTTGAAAGCTAAATCTATATCTTCGACTATATTTGTATTTTCTGCCCATGTTATAACAGTTCTAGGAGACATTACTGTTGAAAGGTCACCAGAGATAAAGCCATTTCTTGTTAATTCAGCTATAGAAACCATTGATTTAATAATTTCTTTTCCTTCTTTAGTTCTAAAATTTGGTACCTTAGATGCAACTATTTCTTCCTCAGCTTTTGAAGGTAAATAATTTAAAGTTGAAACAATTGACCATCTATCCATTTGGCCTTGATTAATCTGCTGAGTTCCATGATACAAACCTGAAGTGTCACCTAAACCTACTGTGTTAGCAGTGGCAAATAGTCTAAAGTTTTGATGAGGATTAATTACTCTATTATTGTCAAGGAGCGTTAGCTTACCTGAAACCTCTAAAACTCTTTGAATAACAAACATTACATCTGCTCTACCTGCATCATATTCATCAAAAACAATTGCAACTGGGTTCTGTAAAGCCCAAGGCAAAACACCTTCTCTAAATTCTGTAATTTGTTTGCCATCTTTTAAAACAATAGCGTCTTTACCCACTAGATCTAAACGACTAATATGACTATCAAGATTTACCCTAACACAAGGCCAATTTATTCTCGCAGCAACTTGTTCTATATGTGTTGATTTTCCAGTACCATGGTATCCTTGTATCATCACTCTCCTATTATAACAAAACCCTGCAAGTATTGCTTTTGTAGTAATTTCGTCGAACAAATAAGAGTCATCAATCTCTGGTACAAATTTAGTTTTTTCTTTAAACCCTAAAATTTTCATATTACTTTTAAAGCCAAAAACTTTTTCGGAATCTATAACAGAAGTTAGAGAAGTTGGAAAGGTTTCTGAGTTAAAGTCCATATTGTTAGTTAAACTAACTTCATTCATTATTGTTTCTCCAAAGCAGATTTATTAAATTTTAATAGTTTTTGAAAATGATTTTAAAATAGTTTTGTAGGCATTTGTTATATTTATGAACTTATCTTTATTTCTCGAATTTTTTTCATTTTGGACATCAGGATGCCATTTCTTTGCTAAAATTTTATATTTAGATTTAACCTCAGATAATTTACTATTAGAATTTAAACCTAAAACTTTAAAGCAACTCTCTAGTTTTTTATCAACAACTTTTTCTTTAACTAATTTTTTTTGTCCATTGAATGTTCTAAAGGCTTCTTCAAAATCACGATTTAGGTTTTTAGTACCAAATTTCCAACTTGGTCTATCCCAAGTAACGGATTTTCGTATTTCAATCTCTAATTCCTTTTCATTTAAGCCTGCAAAATAATTCCAAGATTTATTGAATACTTTTATACAATTTATACACAAGTATAAGTATTCACTGAGATTTTCTCTTGATTTAGGTGCTGGATAAACACCAGCTTCCTTACAACCTGGATTAGAACAAATTTTTTCACCATTTTCATTTTGTTTTGTGTTTAGCATAACTCAGTTTTTTTAATTTATTATAGGATTATCTTTTAATACGTGCAAGATTGGAATTCATTTTTTAAATTTAATAAGTGGAAAGTTATTTTGAAAAGAAAATTGAAGATTGAAAAAATAATTATGAGCTATTTTAAGCCATATTTTTTTTCTGTTATAGATGTTTCTGAACAACATAGAGGTCATCAAAATTTTAGAGAGAATGTTGAAAGCCATTTTGAAATCATAGTAGTTTCTGAAAAATTTCATAATAGAAATAAAATTGACAGGCATAGAATGGTTAATAAATGTCTCAAAGAAGAATACTTATCAGATCTTCATTCAGTAATTATCAAAACCCATACTATTGATGAATATAAAAACGCATAGTATAAATTTTTAAATTTTTTCTGATACCAATTCGTTCCATAAACGTAATTGAGAAATAAAATTACCTTTCTTTTGTAGAATTCTAAATCTTATATCAAAGAATCTAAACTCTTGACCTGGTTCAGGAATAGTTTTTGATTCATACAAAACTAATCCAGCAATAGTATTTGCATTTTGGTCAGGAAGAGACCAACTTAATGATCTATTCAAATCTCTTATTGTAACAGAACCATCAACAATAAAAGATCCGTCAGGTTGGGGTTTTACACCTTTAACCTTAATGTCAGTTTCATCATCAATTTCACCTACGATTTCTTCTAATATATCCTCTAGTGTGACAATTCCTCGAAAGTCGCCGTATTCATCAACTACAACTGCAAAATGTTCTCTTCTAGTTTTAAAGATTTCTAATTGGTCAAATAACAAAGTTGTTTCTGGTGCAAAATATGGTTGTATCATCAAATCAGACAAATTTATTGAGTTTATATTCTTAAAATTACGTCTTCTCAAATTTCTAAATAACTCCTTTGCGTGAAGTATTCCTATAATATTATCAGGGTTACCAGAATAAATTGGTATTCTAGTAAAAGGACTTTCACCAACAACCTTGAATATAGTCTCTGGATTTTCTTCAGAATCAATCATTGTTACTCCACCTCTATGGGTCATGACAGCCTCAATTGTTACTTCATCCATATCAAGCATGCTTGACATCATTTTTCCTCTTTCTTTTCCTCGACTTTCGTTACCCGCATGTAATCTAATCATTCCTCTAAGCTCTTCAGTTTTGGCGTCTTCATCTTCAATTATGGGGCCAGAAACAGTCTTGGCAAAACGTTCTGTTATAAAGGTTGCTGGAGTAAATAAAAAAATAAAAAGTCTTATTGTAGGGGCTACTGCTAAAGCCAATCTGTCTGCATGGCTAAAAGCATACGTTTTAGGAATAACTTCTGCAAAAATCACAAGTACAATTGTTAATAATATAGTAACAAAAATTAAATCAAATTTTCCAAAATAACTTATAGCAAAACTAGTCGCATAAACAGAGGCAACAATATTTACAAGATTATTTCCAATTAAAATTGTACTTATCATTTTTTCTTTTTTAGCTAGTATTCTTTCAATCGTAACTGCTCTTTTATTACCTTGAAGTGCTAACTCGTGGATTCTAGCTTCTGAAACAGCAGTTAAAGCTGTTTCAGAACTCGAAAAAAAAGCTGATAAGATAATTAATAATAAAATATTAATTACAAAAAACAGTTCTGGCATTAAACCTCTTCATTTAAAAATTGGGTTAAAACACCAACGTTAACATTTTGTTTTATAAAGGACTCTCCAATCCTTCTATTTAGTATGAACGTAAGTTCGTTTTGTTTGCTTTTTTTATCAAGTTTGAATTTCTTGATCATTCCTGATGTAGAAATAGATATTTTTTTAATATCATGTAAAGATGTTGGAAGTTTTGATTTTTGAAAAAGATTAATAACTTTTTTAGTATCATCTATTGAACAAAAACATAATTTATTTGAGAGTTTAAAAGCTAAGCAAATTCCGATTGATACAGCTTCACCATGTATTACTCTTCCATCAAAATTACCAAAGGACTCAATGGCATGAGCAAATGTGTGTCCAAGATTCAGAAGAGCTCTTTCTGCTCCTTCTTTTTCATCATTCTTAATAACATCAGCTTTTATTTCACAAGATTTAGTAATCATTGTCTTTAAACTATTTTTATCATGAATGAAAATACTCTCATATTCTTGATTTAACCAATTGAAAAATTCTAAATCCTTTATTAATCCATATTTAACAACTTCAGCAAAGCCAGCTCGGAACTCTCGCTTTGGAAGTGTTTTAAGTATATTTATATCTGCCAAGACTGCTTGAGGTTGATGGAAAGAGCCAATTAAATTTTTACCTATTTTAGAATTTATACCAGTCTTTCCTCCTACAGAACTATCAACCTGTGATAAAAGAGTGGTTGGCACTTGTATAAAATCTATACCTCTTAATAAAATAGATGCTGCAAAACCAGCAACGTCACCAATAACGCCTCCACCAAATGCTATAATTACGGTTTGTCTATCTATTCCATAAGCCAATACTTTTTCAATAATTTTATTTAATTGATCTATATTTTTTGTTTTATCTCCTCCTGGAATATCAATGAAATTTAAAGTTGCTGTTAATTTATTTATAGACTGAACAAACTCCTCAAAGGCATTATTTGGGTTGGTTGTACTAGAAAAAAAACTATCATAAATAACAACAACTTTTTTTTTATGTAAAAACTCTTTTAAAATTTCGCCACTATTTCTTAATATATTATCTCCAACAATTATTGGGTATGACAAATTTTCTATTTTTCTATTTAAGGAAACTTTTAAAATTTTTGACTTCATTATGTTTCTTTTTTTAATTCAATTAGATATTATTTTGATAATTTTTTCAATTATTTGGTTCTGATTAAGTTTATCAGTATTTAATTGATCATGACAAAGTGAGTAGTATTTAATTCTTTTTTTCAAAAGCTCAGAAATTGATTTATTAACATTTCCTCTAATCATAGGTCTTTTTGATCCATCTCCGACTCTACTAATTATTTTCTCAATAGGAGTGTTCAGCCAAATTACATGAGACTTTTTCAGTAATAGTGTTCTTGTATTTATATTATCAAAAGCACCTCCACCTAAACTTATGATTGAATTTTTATTAGAATGTGTTAATTTGAATATCAATTTTTCAATTATATCTTTTTCTGATTTTCTAAAAAATTTTTCTCCTTTTTCCTCAAAAATTGTTTTAATTGTATTATTGAATTTTTGTTCAATTAATAAATCTATGTCATAAAAATTAAAATTAAGATTTTTTGCAATTAGACGGCCAAATTTAGATTTACCTGTACCCATCATACCAATGAAAGTTATAATTTTACTATTATTAATACTTGTTAGATTTATTTTCTTTTTTTTTAACATTAAAATAAATTATCATATTAATATTTCTGAAACATCATATTTTTAGTAAATTTTTAAATTTTATGTTAAGAAAACACATGAGTAATAGACAAAAACTCGCCATAATTTAAAACTAAAGTCTAAATCCATTTTGGAAATATATATGAAAAATTATAAATTTTTATTAATTGTTTTTATTTTTACTGTTTTAGGAGTTTTTGCGACAGTGACATACATTGATATGCCCGCACCTGACAAATTAAAAAACAAGATTATAGATGTAAATGATAAAGTAGCAAGGTAGTTATAATTTGTTTAATACGGTTTTAAATTATTTTTTTAGTTATGGTCTTATTTTTTTATTAAGCTTGGTTGAAATTGAAACCTACGCCCAAAGTGCTGAATCAGAGAATAATAAACTTTTCGATAGTAATATAAAATCTAATATTAAAGTAAGTAAATTAGAAAAACCTTCATTAGGATCACTAGGCATTAAAACGGACGCAAATAAAATAATGGGTCTTGATCTTTGGACCAATATAAAGGCATCTGAAATAATCGAAAATTTTAATTACATCCCAGATATATTATTAAGTAAGAGTTTACATAATTTTTTAAGTGATTTGTACTTAAGCTCGTCTAATCCACCGATTGGTAATTCAGATTATATAGTAAAATTCTTAGAAACAAGATTATTTAAAATTAAAAATGGTGGAAAGAGCAAAAAATTATATCAATTAGTTACTCAGTTACCACAAGGTATAAGATGGGAGTTTTGGAAACGTTGGCAGATAGAATATGAACTAATAAACCGTCAAGATAAAAGAGCGTGTGAATATATTAATAAAAAATCAAATATAAATTCTGATAACTTCTGGCAAATGGCTCGAATATTTTGTCTTGCTATAGATGGTAAGGTTGCTAAGTCGGAGTTTATACTGGATTTAATAAAATCAAGAGGTTTTTCTGATAAAATTTTTGAAAATTTATTCCAAATTATCAATAATAAAGAAAAAACTTTTAATTTGGAAAATGAAAATAATAAAATTCAGCCTTTGCATGTTATTATGATGGATACTTTAAAAATACCAATCAAAGCAAATTACGTCGCACATTTTCCTATTGAATATACAGATTCCCTTTTATCACTTACTTACTTAACTCCAACTGCAAGATCTTTTCTTTTGGACAAAAAAATGAATTATAGTTTTGTAAATGTGAATGAAATAACACAAACTTATAAATCAGTAGCTGATGGTAATATTGACATAAAAACAGCTTTATCTAACTACACAAAAAAACCTAATGGCTTGAATAGAGCAAACGTATGGCTTGCAATAATAATGATGAATGATGAAATTAAAAAAACTGAGTCAATAATAACATTTATTAAATTAGAAATTAAAAATGGTAGATTTAAAGATGTTGCCGATTTATACATTCCTATTTTAGAAAAGGTAGATAAATCGTCTCTAACTAAAGAATTAAATGATTCAATAAATAAATTAGTGATAATGTCCAAACCAAAATTATATCCGAATAATAGTTTGGCAAATATTATAATGTTAAAGAAAGACAAAACTTGGGATTGGGAATTAATTCTAAAAGAAAGAGCATGGCCTATAATTCCAATCATTGAAAAATCAGGAATGAAAGAACCTAGTTCGATTGACTGGCTTGATTATGTAAATAGCCCAAATGAAACAAAATTAGATGATAATAGCTTCATAAGATGGGAAAATAGCTATAGTTTAAAAAATTTTACTTTAAGAAAATCCATTGAACAAGCTGCTACTAATGACAGAAAGTCATTAACGGTCTTACTTATAGCTAGATTAATGGATGACACTACATTAGTAGACTTTGATTTAAACAATATGATTACTATAAGAACTTCACTTTTTAAAATCGGTTTGTCAGACTTAGCTGATAAAATCACCTATGAAATAATGACTTCTAAGTTTATTAACTTTTAAAAAAGTTTGTTGATGAAAAAAAATAAAGATCAAAATAGCGAATTAATTGAAAGAATAATAAATATTATTAGTTTAGAAAAAGGCCTGTCTAAAAATACTAAAAGTGCATATAAATCTGACATAGGTCTAATATTTAATTCTTTTAACGACAATAATATCAATGCTCTAGAGGCGCAAGAATATGATTTTATAGAATTATTTTCTTTTTTAAGAAGTAAAAATTTTAAATCTAGCTCATTAAATAGAAAACTTTCATCATTAAAGCAATTTTATCAAATATTAAAAGAAGAAGGATATATAAAAATAAATCCCTTGGGTAATCTAGAAAGTTTTAAAAAGCATATAAAATTACCTAAATCATTATCAGAAAATGTCATTACATCGCTTTTAGAAAAAGCTAAGTATGATTATGAAAAATCACAAGATCTATCTAGTCAAAAAACTAAATGTTTGCGCACCTTAACAATACTTGAGATTTTATACTCAACAGGTATGAGAATAACGGAGTTGTTAGAATTACCATCATCAGATTTCATAAATGTAGGTGAAAAGTTACAAATTAAAGGTAAAGGTGACGTTTATAGATTGGTTGCTTTTAATAAAGAGGCTAAAAATGTTATAGATATTTGGTTAAAGCATAGATTTACTTTAAAAGGAACTATAAATAATAAATACATGTTTCCTGACAGAAATGGTAGTGGTCATATCTCACGTCAAATAATTTATAAAGACTTATCTTGTTTGTCAAAAAGTATAGGCATTGATCAAAAAGAAATTTCTCCACATAATATTAGGCATAGTTTTGCTACTCATATGCTAAACCGAGGGGCTGATTTAAGATCTTTACAAAAATTACTAGGTCATGCTGATATTAGTACTACCGAAATATATACTCATGTAAAATCAGATAGACTTGCAGGACTTGTTAAAGATACTCACCCTTTGAATAAAATGCATTTTAAAAATAAAGAAGGCTTTAAATATGATTAAACATTTTCTATCTTTTGAAAAACAAATTTCAGATCTTGAAGGAAAAATCGAAGAGCTACGTCATTTATCTTCTGGCACAGACATAAATATAGCTGAAGAAATTGGTAAACTTCAAGGGGCAGTTTCAGAAGAATTAAAATCAACCTATTCAAAACTTAGCCCCTGGCAGAAAGTACAGGTTTCAAGGCATCCTGAAAGACCTCATTTTCAAGATATTATTAAACAATTATTTGAATGTTACATACCTCTCTCTGGTGATAGAAATTTTGCTGATGATAATGCTCTTACAGGTGGAACAGCAATTTTTAGAGGCAAAAGCATTATTACTATGGGTATTGATAAAGGAAAAAATACAAATGATAGAATTTTAAAAAATTTTGGTATGGCTAGACCTGAAGGATATAGAAAAGCAGTTAGACTTATGGAATTGGCTGATAAATTTCTAATCCCAATAATTATGTTTGTTGATACTGCCGGAGCGTATCCAGGACAAGGAGCTGAACAAAGAGGACAGGCAGAGGCGATAGCTAGATGTATACAAAAAAGTTTAGAAATTAAAGTGCCAACTATATCTATAATTACAGGTGAGGGGGGGTCTGGCGGAGCAGTTGCTTTAGCTGTTGCAAATAATACTTTAATGTTAGAGCATGCTATTTATTCAGTTATTTCACCCGAAGGTTGCTCTTCTATCTTGTGGAGAAGTGCAGAAAATGCAGACAAGGCGGCAGAGGCTCTAAAATTAACCGCACAAGATATGGAAAGATTTAAAATTATTGATGAAGTGATTCCAGAGCCTGTTGGCGGCGCTCATAGGAATTCCAAGATGGCTATAAATGCTTTAGGAGATGTTTTAGAGAAGAGATTAGACGTCTTGTTATCAATAAGTAAAGAAGAAATCATAAAACAAAAAGAAGATAAATACTTAAATATTGGCTGAATACTCTTTTCTGCTAATTAAACTTGGTATCGCTTGTCTGGCCAATGTTACTTCTTTTAAATTTATCTTTGTATAAATTAAGCCTTCTTTTTTTTTTCCGTCACGCAAAACTTTCCCCCATGGAGAAATGATCAAAGAATGTCCAAAACTTATCCTTCCACATTGATGTTTGCCACTTTGAGCTGGTGCAATTATAAATGAACCGGTTTCGATAGCTCTAGCTTTTAATAAAGTGTGCCAATGGTAAGGACCTGTAACATTTGAGAAAGCTGAGGGGACTGTGATGATTTCTGCACCATTTTTTGCTAAATCTTGGTATAAATTTGGAAATCGTAGATCATAGCAGATGGTCATTCCAATTTTAAATTTATTTTTTTTTATTTGTCCAACAACAGCTTGGTTGCCAGGTGAGTAAGTATCTGATTCTCGATAAATATCACCATTTGGTAAATTAACATCGTACAAATGTATTTTATCATATTTATACAAAATTTTTCCATCTGGGCCGATTAAGAAGGACCTGTTAGTTATTTTATTTTTTAACTTTATTGGTAAAGAACCAACTAAAATATAAACTACATTACTTTTGGCTAGCTCCATCAGAGTTTGTAGGCTGAAATTGTTCGTTTCTGGTTTTGCCAATTGTTTAGTAATTGTTGAATTTTCATGAAGAGAAGTGGTGCATTCAGGTAAGGCAATAAATTCAGCACCCAGATCAACAGCTTCTTTTATTAATTTCTTTATAATTTTTAAAGTAAGTAATTCATCTTTAGTTGAAGCGTATTGAAGGCATGCGATTGATAGATATTTAGAAATGTTATCTATTTAAAAATCTCCAATCCATTTTCTTGATAAAGTTTATACAATTCATCACAACCACCAATATGTTGGTCACCAAAAAAAATTTGTGGCACTGACGTTCTTCCATTTGATCTATTAGTCATTTCTTTTTTCTTTTCATAGTTTATATCAACATTAATCTCATCAAAAAGAATATTTTTTGTTATTAATAAAGATTTTGCTTTGTAGCAATAGCCACACAAAGAGCTTGTATATATAACTATCTTGTTAACTTTTTTCATGAATATCCTTAAATAAATTTAATTTTTAAAATAGATCTTGTAAACAATATATCAAAGCATCATCAGCAGGTGGCATTTTGTAATCTCGAAGCATATTTGGTTTGACCCATTGTAATTTGTTATTTTCCATTGACACAGGTTCTCCATCCCATCGTCTACAAACATACAAAAGCAATAATAATTGAAAATTTTTATAATTAAACTCGCTAAAAGATAAAGGAGCAATACATTTGTTATTTATATCAATATTTAATTCTTCTTTAACTTCTCTAATTAGAGCTTTTTCGGGTGTTTCGCCTTCTTCAACTTTGCCTCCAGGAAATTCCCAAAATCCAGCCAAGTGTTTTTTTTTTGGACGCTTTGATAATAAAATTTTGTTTTCATAATTTATAAGTGCAATTGAAACAACAATTTTTAAATTTTTATGATCTATAATCGGCATTAATCTTAATATATTTATGTGTTAAATCACATGTGTACACTTTACCACAACATTTACCCACTCCAACATCAACACTTAAATTAATCTCGTGTTGTTTTAGATGTTTTGTTGCTCGAGCTTCTGAATAATTTTTATGAATCATCCCTTTGTTGGTAACTAATTCGTCACCAATATAAATTTTAATCTTATCTCTGTCTGCGCGTTCTCCGGATTTACCTATAGCCATAATTATTCTACCCCAATTAGCATCTTCTCCGGCAATTGCCGTTTTTACTAAGGGAGAATTAGCAATAGAAAGTGCAATTTTTTTTGCTGATTTTTTCGTGATAGCGCCTGTAACATTAATGGTAATAAATTTTGATGCTCCCTCGCCATCTTTAATAATTAATTTCGCTAATTCTAACATTAGGCTTGATAAAGTAATTTTAAACTCTTTAAGGCGTATGTCTGAATATTTTGAAATTAATTTATGATTAGCCTTTCGAGTTGCAGTTAATAAAACTGTATCACTTGTTGATGTATCGCTATCTACTGTTATTGAGTTAAAGGTTGTTTCGTTTGCTCTTGATAAGAGCCTTTGCAGAACGTCTGCATGTAAATTGGCATTTGTGAAAATAAACCCTAACATTGTTGCCATGTCTGGGGCTATCATACCAGAACCCTTAGCTATACCAACAATATCAATTTCAACGCCATCAATTTTACAAGTCCTAACTGCAACTTTAGGGAACGTGTCGGTTGTTTTAATTGCATGTGCAGCTTGCAGCCAACTTTGAGTTTCGCAAGAAGTCATTAATTTAAAGCTGTTTATTATTTTATTAGTATCTAATTGTTCACCTATTACTCCTGTAGATGCTGTATAGATTTCGTTAATATTTGAATTTAATTTTTTTGAAAGGTACTTACTTATTTTAAAAACGGCTTCCTCGCCTAATTTACCTGTAAATGCATTTGCGTTTCCTGAATTTACAACAATGGCTCTAACAGTAGCTGGTTCTGCTAAATTTAAATTACTTTTGCATTGATTCACAGGCGCACTAGATGTTAGAGATTTCGTAAAAACACCAGCAATTGAACATGATTTATCAAATTCTACTAGCAGGAGGTCATCTTCATTATAAGGAGTTTTTTTTATTCCACAAAAAGTAGTGGAAACTTTTACTCCTTCCAAATGAATATCTTTTATTTGATTATTTTTCATAATTAAATCTATAAGAAAATTAATTGTTCACTTTTTTAGCAACATCTTCAAAGTCAACAATAGTTATATTTTGATTTTTTCTAATTTTTTTTTCAAGGTTAGATAATGAAAACTTCTTAATTCTTTCAACTATTTGCTGTTTAACCATATTCAATGTCTTTGGCTTAGCATCCCTGACATCATTCAACATGATGACATGGTATCCAAATTTAGTTTTAACAGGTACTCTTGTTATAGAACCTTTTTTCAGTGCAAATGTAGCCTTTTCAAAAGCATCTACCATTTGTCCGGATTGAAACCAACCTAATCGTCCTTCATTTTTTCCGGAGGGTCCAATAGAATATTTTTTTGCTAGCTCAGAAAATTTAGATTTATTTTTTATTTTTTCAATTATTTCAAAAGCTTCCTTTTTACTTTTTAATAAAATATGACTAGCATTGAATTCTTTAGTTGTTTTAAAATTTTTGACGTAATTATTGTAGTATTCATCAACCGTTTCCTTATTTACCTGTTTGGTAAGAAAATTATTCAACCAATATTTGGCCATTATTTGATTTTTATTTTTCTTCAATAAATTAACTACATCTTTGTTTAAATCTAATTTATCTTTATAAGCTTGCTGAGTAATTAAGTGCTGGTTTATAAGTTCATTTACAATATTTGGATATATATCAGATAAAGGCTTTTCTTTTATTTTGTTAGGTAATCTTTTCAGGGCATTTAAAACGTCTTGTGCAGTTATAATATGGTTGTTAACTTTTGCAGCAATAATTTTACTTGGGTTTTCAGCTAAAGCATTATTGATTGAAAAAACCAAAAGTATTTTTCCCAAAATAAAAAACATTTTAATAGAAGACATTTTAGTATATTCCAATTATAACTTAATTTTTTTACAGGTTTTTTTTATTCTATACAAGGAATGATGTGTTTTTTTATAGTATTCAAAGATTATGATGAATATATATATAATAATTGGAGCCCTATTAAATGTTCAACAAATTAACGTCTAGGTTTTTTGGTTCTTCAAATGATAGACAGATCAAAAAATACAGACCTATAATTGATCAAATTAATAATTTAGAAGATGATCTTCAGATACTTACAGACGATGAATTAAAACTAAAGACTACTTATTTTAAAGATTTGCTCAGTAAAGACCATAACTTAATTAACATTTTACCTGAAGCTTTTGCGACTGTCAGAGAAGCTGCAAAGAGAACACTAAATCAAAGACATTTTGATGTTCAATTGATGGGTGGCTTAGTTCTTCATGAAGGTAAGATTGCTGAAATGAAAACTGGTGAAGGCAAAACTTTAGTTTCCACCTTAGCATGTTATTTAAATGCTTTAGAAGGAAAAGGAGTTCATGTAGTAACCGTAAATGACTATTTAGCTAAAAGAGATTCTCAATGGATGGGACAAATATATCAATTTTTAGGCATGACTGTCGGTTGTATAGTATCAGAAATGGATGATCATCAAAGAAGAATTGCATATAATGCTGATATAACATATGGAACTAATAATGAATTTGGATTTGATTATCTAAGAGATAATATGAAATATAGTTTAGATGAAATGGTTCAAAGACCATTCAATTTTGCTATTGTTGATGAAGTTGATTCCATTTTGATAGATGAGGCTAGAACACCACTAGTGATATCTGGTCAATCAGAAGATTCTTCAATTTTATACAAAACTATAGACAAGTTTATTCCATTACTTAAAGAAGATGACTATGAACTTGATGAAAAACAAAGGACTTGTAATCTTACTGATAATGGAATTAGTAATATGGAACAAGCATTAAAGTCTGAAAACTTGATTGAAAACGGAAGTCTATTTGATGTTAAAAACGTATCTATATTACACCACATAAATCAAGCTTTAAGAGCACACAAGCTTTTTAAAAAAAATACGCACTATATGGTTAAAAATGACAATGTAGTCATTATTGATGAATTTACTGGACGTGCTATGGAGGGTAGACGTTTTGGCGAAGGTCAACATCAAGCAATTGAGGCTAAAGAAAAAATTACAGTTCAGCCCGAAAATCAAACTCTTGCAAGTGTAACCTTTCAAAACTATTTCAGAATGTACCCTAAATTATCAGGAATGACAGGAACAGCCCTTACCGAAGAAGGTGAATTTTCTGAAATTTATAATCTACATGTAATAGAGGTGCCTACCAATTTAAAAATAGCACGAATAGATAGTAACGATGAAATATATAAAACTAATCAAGAAAGAGATGACGCCGTTATAAACTTAATTGAAGACTGCCAGAAAAATAATCAACCAGTATTAGTAGGAACAGTATCAATTGAAAAATCTGAAATTTTATCAAAATTATTAAAAGCAAAAAATATTGATCACGAAGTTTTAAATGCAAAGTTCCACGAACAAGAGGCTCAAATAATTGGTTATGCTGGCATGCCAGGTTCAGTTACAATAGCAACTAACATGGCTGGTAGAGGTACTGATATTCAGTTAGGTGGGAATTTAGAAATAAGACAAGCTAAAGAGATCAAAGTAGATATCTTGGACTCCGAGAAAGTTAAAAACTTAATAAATGACATCGAAGATAAGAGAAATATAGCTCTTAATGCTGGTGGTTTGTACGTAATTGGCACGGAGCGCCATGAAAGCAGAAGAATTGATAACCAACTTCGGGGTAGAACAGGCAGACAAGGCGACCCTGGAAGATCAAAATTTTTACTTTCTTTACAAGACGACTTGATGAGAATATTTGGTTCAGATAGGTTAGAAACAATGTTAGGAAAACTTGGCTTGGAAAAGGGAGAAGCTATAGTACATCCATGGATAAATAAGGCAGTAGAAAAAGCACAAGGTAAAGTTGAAGCTCATAATTTTGAAATTAGAAAACAATTATTAAAATTTGATGATGTGATGAATGATCAAAGAAAAGTCATTTTTGATCAAAGAAAAGAAATAATGAGATCAGATGATATTAGTGAAATGATTTTAGATATGCGCCACGAAGTTATAGAAAGCATAGTATTCAAATCTATTCCTGAGCAAAGTTATCATGATCAATGGGATTCAGAAACATTAGCCACCGACGTTAAAAATTATTTAGGTCTCACAGTCCCAATTAGTCAGTGGACTAGAGAAGACGGTATTATTGAAAAAGAAATTATATCACGTCTTATTGAATTTTCTAACCAATTCATGGCTGAACGTGCTGTAAAATTTGGAGTTGACGTTTTTAGGCAAGCAGAAAAAACTCTCTTGTTACAAGTTTTAGATCAAGGCTGGAAAGAACATTTATTGATGTTAGATCAAATGAGGCAATCTATAGGCCTAAGAGCTTATGCTCAAAAAGATCCCTTAAACGAGTATAAAAAAGAAGCATTTGAATTATTTGAAAATATGCTTGATAAATTAAGAAAAACTATTACGTCTGTATTATCTTATATAGAAATTGAAAACGAAAATACTTCAACGCAAGAACATAAGAATGAACCTCAAAAACTTCAAGTTAGTAAAAAAATACCAAGAAACTCGATATGTCCATTATGTGATTCAGGAAAAAAATACAAACATTGTTGTGGAAAACTCTAAGTATAATGATTAAATACAAACTAAAGTGTAAATCTACATATTGTTCTGAGCAAAATGAATTTGACGGCTGGTTTAAAAATATACAGTCATTTGAAAACCAAATGTCATCAGGCCTAATAAATTGTCCAATATGTGGTAGTCATAATGTAATTAAGTTATTGGCATCACCAAATGTAAGAAAAGTAAAATCTAAAATCTCTAAAAATTATAAAACTGAAAATGATACAGAAATTAAGAACTCTGAGAGGAATTTTTTAGGCAATAAAAATATAAAAAATATTACAACTATTTTAAGGACTATAAAAAAAGAAATAGAAAGTAACTCTACTTTTGTAGGTGATAAGTTTGTTTCTACAGCCCGATCTATGAAAGAAGGTGAAATAAAAGAAAGACCCATACATGGTCATGGCACAAAAAAAGAAATTCAAGAATTACGAGATGAAGGAATTGATGTTGTTAACATTCCTTGGATACCGGATGATCACTAATGCTATAATCTTATACCAGCAGCTCCGTAATTAACATCGGTATTAGATGACAAAATAAAATCTCCAAATTCCCTTTTCATAATATTATTAATTTTAATACTTGGGACAAAACCAACAAAATTATCTAAGATGATATTATATTCTTCTGCTTCTGATGAAAGTTCTTGTGGTGAAATAAATTTATTTGGATCGTGAGTTTTCTTTGGAACAACTTTTAAAATATCTTCAGCAAAAAATTTTGCTAATAATACACCTAAAAAAGACTTGTTTATAGTAGTAAAGACAACCAAACCACCAGGTCGGCACAATTTGGAAACATCTGATAGAAAAATTTTTCTTTCATTTACATGTTCAATAACTTCTGAAGCAATGACGATGTCAAATTTATTTAAAAACTTATCTTTCTTACTTTTAAGAAGTTCGCCTGTAGTTAAAGATTTGTAATCAATTTCTAAACGACTTTTAAACGAATGTTCCTTCGCTGCATTAATAGAACTTTCTGAAGCATCAATTCCAGTTACTATTGCACCCAATCTACTTAATCGTTCAGATAATATGCCACCACCACAACCGATATCTAAGCACTTAAGGCCTTCTAAAAATTTAGTTTCTGTTTTCTTATGACTTATAACTCGGCTCGCATTATTTTTAATAAACTCAACTCTTGCATTCGATAATTTATGTAAAGCGGCAAAAGGGCCAGACTTATCCCACCACTTGTTGCTTAACAAAGAAAATTGTTCTATTTCTCTTTCGTCTACTGTATTAGTCATTATATGGTTTTCATTAATATTTTAATTATATCTAAATTTTTGAAAGGATAACAGAAATTTGAATATTGTGGTATTGAAATTTGGAGGGACTTCAGTTGCAGATGTTCCTCAAATAAAAAAGATTGCACTTAAAATTAAATTAGAAGTAGAGCAAGGTAATAAAGTTATAGTTGTAGTTTCAGCTATGTCTGGCGTTACTAATAATTTAATAGATTTAGTAAAAAATACCTCTGACATACCGCCCTATGCAGAATATGATACTGTTATATCAACAGGAGAACAAATTACGTCAGCGTTATTAGCCATCGCTTTAGAAAAAAAATTTGTAAAAGCTCGTTCTTGGTTAGGCTGGCAAATACCAATAATCACAGATAAAACACATGGAAAATCAGTGATTGAAAAAATTAAAACAGACAATATTTTAAAAGATCTAGAAGTTAATCAGGTTGCAATAGTTTCTGGCTTTCAAGGAGTATCTAGTGAAAATAGGATCACTACATTAGGAAGAGGTGGCTCAGACACAACAGCAGTTGCGATTGCAGCATCCTTTTCAGCTGATCGTTGTGACATTTATACGGATGTTGATGGTGTATATACAACTGACCCTAGAATTGTTAAAAGCGCAAAGAAACTTGATGTGATTACATATGAAGAAATGTTAGAATTAGCCTCTCAGGGGGCTAAGGTTTTACAAACAAGGTCTGTAGCATTAGCCATGAAATATGGAGTAAAATTAAGAGTTCTCAGTAGTTTTGAAGATTTACCAGGAACTTCTATTAGTAAAGAGGAAAAAAATATGGAAAAATCTGAAATAAGTGGAATTGCCCATAGCTTAAATGAGGCTAAAATAACACTATCTGGAGTACCAGATCAACCAGGTCAGGCTGCTGACATTTTTGGAACATTAGCAGAATATTCTATTAATGTAGATATGATTGTACAGTCTTCGTCTATAAATCAGGAAGTAACTGACATTACATTTACTATACCCGAAACTGATTTGTTAATTGCAGAAAAAGCAATTAAAGAACTTCAAAAAAAAATAAGTTTTAATAAGTTTACAACTGATACTAAAGTTGTAAAAATTTCTGTTGTTGGTAATGCAATGCGAACTCAATCTGGGATAGCTAAGACTATGTTTGAAACATTAGCCGGAAATCAAATTAATATTCATGTTATTTCTACAAGTGAAATTAAGATTTCTGTTCTTATTTCCTCAGATTATTATGAACTAGCAATGAGATCGCTACATTCTGCATTTGGTTTAGATATCTAATATCACTTAAGTAAATTTTTTTGTTTTCAAGCCGTTAAAACAAGTGTTGATTTAAAAGGTATCTCATTATAAAATGAATTATCTTCAGGAGATTATATGTCTGACACAATTGAAAAAGATAAAACAAAATCTTTACTAGATAAAGACTCTTCTATTTCAGATGTAATTACTGAAGCATTTGATAATGTTGAGCTTACAACTATAGGTAAATTGTGTCTTGATGCTAGAGTAAATAACGGTCTTACACAAGAACAGGCAAGTGCCTTACTAAAAGTAAGAGTAAAAATAATAAAAGACTTTGAAAATGGTGATCAGATCGATTTACCAGGCACAGCGTATAAAATTGGATTTGTAAGATCATATGCAAGATTATTAAAATTAGATAGTGACCTCTTAGTTCAAGAATTTAAAGAGAGTTTAGAAGTAGATAACTTTAAAGAAGAATATAAATTTTTATCACCAGAAATTCATAGGAATAAGATTTTACCGATAGGTGCTGTGTTATCTTTTTTTATCGCGCTCGTTGTCTATTCAGGTTGGTATTATACTGACAGAAATAATGCTATTAACATGCCATCTAATAATGTTGTAGATAAAGACATTGAAAAAATTATTGATTCAGATCAAAGTAATTATGTAATTATTGAGGAAAATTTTGACCCTAAAAACTCTGTTATTTCAAAGATAGAAAATGAAGGTGATGAAATTAAAAGATCTTTGCTAGAAGAAAAAATGAAGATTACTGAAGTTAAAAATAATTTTATTACAAATTCTATCAAGTCTAATCTAAGCAATGAAAAAATTACTAGCTCCTCTAATGAAGTTAATTTAAAAAATATTGAAACCCAAACCAACGAAATGTCAGCAAAAGCAAATGAGAGAGATCCCAGTAATGAAATGGTGCTTAAAGCTATAGGCAATAGTTGGGTAGAAATTGAAGATTTAGATGGTAATATTTTAATGACAAGACTTATGAGACCTGGTGAAACATATGTTGTACCAAATATCAATGGCTTAACTTTTAATACTGGAAATGCAGGGGCATTATCGTTGTCTCAAGGTGACGTTATTGTACCAAAGCTAGGAGCAATAGGTGAAATAATAACAGCTCGACCATTAAACATTAAGGCCTTTTCAAAAGTACCATTGGCTGTTGAGTAGATTTGTTAAAAATAAATTTACTTAAAAACTAATCTACAGGACATATAAATGAATATAAGGCCATATAGGCATATAGAACGAAGAAAATCTAGAATGATTAAGGTTGGAAATGTTTTTGTTGGTGGTGACTCTCCTATTAGTGTACAGACAATGACCAATACTCTTACTACGGATATTGACGGAACATTGGATCAAATTAATTTGTCTGCAGAAGCTGGAGCAGATATTATCAGGGTCTCATGCCCAGACAAAGAATCTACTCAAGCTCTAAGAGAAATTGTTAAATTATCCCCAATACCTATAGTGGCTGATATACATTTTCATTATTTAAGAGCAATTGAAGCAGCTGATGCTGGAGCTGCCTGTCTAAGAATTAATCCTGGTAATATAGGTAATACAAAAAAAGTAAAAGAAGTCATTAGTGCTGCTAAACAAAATCAAACTTCAATAAGAATAGGTATTAACGCAGGCTCTTTAGAAAAAACTATTTTAGAAAAATATGGAGAGCCAACACCTGAAGCACTTGTTGAATCAGCATTGGACCATATTCGAATATTAAAAGAGCATGACTTTCAAGATTATAAAATTAGTGTAAAAGCATCAGACGTTTTTCTTGCAGTTGCGGCCTATACGCAATTAGCAGACATAGATGATTGTCCTTTGCACATAGGAATTACAGAAGCAGGTAGCCTTAGAGCTGGAACAGTTAAGTCATCAATTGGTCTAGGCAATTTGTTATGGTCTGGAATAGGAGATACTGTTAGAGTATCATTGTCTGCACATCCTTCTGAAGAGGTTAAAGTCGCCTACGAAATGTTAAAGTCGTTAGGATTAAGAAGAAGGGGAGTAACAGTTATTTCCTGTCCTTCATGTGCTAGACAACAATTTGATGTTATTAAAACTGTTCAAGAAGTAGAACAGAGGCTAGAGCATATATCTGAATCAATTACTGTTTCAATTATTGGTTGTATTGTAAATGGTCCAGGGGAGGCTAAGGAAACGGATATTGGATTAACAGGTGGTGGAAAAGGAAATCATCAAATTTATGTAAACGGCATAACTGATCATATAATTAGAAATGAAAATGTTGCGGACTATATAGTAAATTTTGTTCAAGATAGAATCAAACAAAGAAAATTAACTTAGTTTATTAATTCATATCATATAGGCTTATAATGGAAAAACTTAGAACGGTAAGAGGTGTACATGACCTTCTACCTAATGCTTTGCACAAACACAAAAAAGTGATAAAGGCAGGATTAAACGTATCTAGTAAATATTGTTATTCTGAAATTGAAATACCTATATTTGAGTTCTCGGAAGTTTTTAAAAAGCCACTTGGTAAGTCAAGTGATATTGTAACAAAAGAAAATTACATTTTTAAAGATAGAAGTGATGATGAATTAATGTTAAGGCCAGAAGGAACTTCTGGTGTTGTAAGAGCATTTTTAAATGCTGGATTAGTTCAAGATATACCTCAACGATTTTCATATTTTGGTCCGATGTTTAGGTATGAAAGACCTCAGAAGGGAAGACTTAGGCAATTTAAACAATTTGGTGTAGAATGTATTGGTATAAATAATTCAATGGCAGATATTGAGGTAATATCTTTAGGTTATGAGTTTTTAAAAAAAATAAATGTAATAGATAAGATCACTCTAAAAATTAATTCTCTTGGTGACACCGATAGTAGGCTCACATATAGAAAAGTGCTGATAGATTATTTGAACGATTATAAATTTCAACTTTCAAAAGATAGTATTAAAAGATTATCGGAAAATCCTCTTAGAATACTTGATAGTAAAAATGAGATTGATCAAAAAATATTAGTTAATGCTCCCAATGTTTTAGATTATTTGAATGTAGAGTCCAAAGAAAGATTTCAAAATGTCTGTGAGGGATTAAATGTTTTGAAAATCAAATATGAAATAGATAAAAATCTTGTTAGAGGCTTAGATTATTATTGTCATACTGCTTTTGAATTTATTACAGATGAATTAGGAGCTCAAGGAACAGTGCTAGCAGGCGGGAGATATGATGGTCTGGCTAAAATGCTTGGTGGAGTAGATGTTGCTGGGGTAGGTTGGGCGGCAGGTATAGAAAGACTAGCATTGATGGTTCAAAGTGAATTTATTAATAGTCCAGACATAGTACTAATAGCTCAAACAGAAGTTTATAACCATCTTTTGCTTCCAATAATGAATGAATTGATTAATCAAGGATTTAAAGTTGAGATAATTTATACCGGAAACATGTCAAAAAAATTCAAAAGAGCTAGTAAGATTAATGCATCATATGCAATTTTACTTGGTGAAGAAGAAGTGGCTAAAAAGGTTGTAAAATTAAAAAATCTATCGTTAGGCTCAGAGCAGTTAGTTGATTTAAGTCAAGGAATAAAAATTATAAAAAAAACACTAGACAATTAACTGGAGTGAAATTTGAGTTTAAAAAACAATATTGATAAAATTATATTAAGAGAGACTGAGATTGAACAGTTGCTTGTTAATTCTTCCAATTTAAAACCAATAGAACTAGTTGAATTATCAAAGGAGTTGTCTGACATCAAACCAGTCACTGAGCTCGCAAAAAAAAAGGATGTCATGCTACAAGAATTATTAGATCTTAGTGAAATACTAAATGATAATGAAGCTGAGGATGATATTAAAAAGGTTGCTCTTAGTGAGTTTGAATTTTTAAAAGAGGAAATTAGTATTCTTGAAAGAAATATACAATTTGCATTATTACCAAAAGATAAAGACGACACTCGAAATGTAATAATTGAGGTAAGAGCAGGAACTGGAGGTGATGAAGCGGGACTTTTTGCGTCAGATCTTTTCTCTATGTATGAGAAACTTTCAATTAAGCATAAATGGAAATTTGAGGTTATGGAAGTTTCCGAAACTAGTGTTGGTGGCTATAAAGAGGCACAAGCCAATATTTTAGGTAATGGAGTATTTGGAAGATTGAAGTTTGAGTCAGGTGTTCATAGAGTTCAAAGAGTACCAACTACTGAGACTAGTGGGAGAATACATACTTCTGCAGCAACAGTAGCTGTGCTTCCTGAGGCAGAAGACTTGGAAATTTCTATTGAAGAGAAGGATCTTAGAATTGATGTTTTCAGATCTAGTGGACCTGGTGGTCAATCTGTAAATACTACAGATTCAGCCGTAAGAATCACACATCTACCTTCAGGGATAGTAGTAAGTCAACAAGACGAAAAATCTCAGCATAAGAATAGAGCGAAAGCTATGAAAATACTTCTATCCAGATTATATGAATCAGAAAGACAGAAGCAGCTAGATCAAAGATCTTCTTCTAGAAAAGATCAAGTTGGCTCAGGTGACAGATCAGAGAGAATAAGGACTTATAATTTTCCTCAAGGAAGAGTTACTGACCACAGGATTAATTTAACACTGCATAAGTTAGATAAGGTTCTTCAAGGTGAAGCCCTTGACGAATTAATTGATGCTCTCGTAGTTGAAGACAGAAGCTTAAAGTTAGCATCTAATGAATAAAAAAAAAATTGATGTCTATAGTTTAATTAAACTGGAAGTTGAAAAATTAAAAAAATTAGGTTTCAAAACGGCTAGTTTAGACTGTAGAATGTTACTTTCACAGATTCTAAAAAAAACAAACACAGTATATACCCATCAAGAAGTCTATATTTCGCAAAATCAAATATTAAAATTTCAGACGTTAGTGAAACAAAGACAAAAGGGTAAACCTGTCTCAAGAATTTTAAATAGAAGAAATTTTTGGAAAAGAGAATTTATTTTAGATGAACATACTCTTGATCCAAGACCAGATTCTGAAATATTAATAGAAGCGGTTCTAAGACATTTTCCTGAAAAAAATCAATCTTTAAAAATTTTAGATTTAGGATCTGGCTCTGGCTGTTTGGGTTTATCATTATTGGAAGAATATGAAAATGCTCAAATTACCTTTGTGGATACTTCCAAAAAATCTCTCAAAGTTGTTAAAAGAAATTCACTTTTATTAAGGCTAAAAGGAAAGTTAAAATATATTAATTTGGATTGGCATTCATATGATTGGGATACTACATTATTGAATTTTGAAGAAAAGACAAAGTTCGATATAATTGTGACTAATCCTCCATATATACCTTCTAATGAAATAAAGTTTTTGGAGATAGGAGTAAAAGACTATGATCCTACTCTAGCATTGGATGGTGGCAATGATGGTTTAGATGCTTATAGGTCTATAATCCCAAGGCTTAAAAACTTATTAAAACCAGAAGGGAAGATTTTTGTTGAGATAGGGAAAGGACAAGAAGATTTAGTAAAAAAAATAGGTTTGCAGAATAAGCTTCTTTTTGTGGAGTTCAAAAAAGATTTATTAAACATAATCAGAGTGATTGTTTTTTGTATGAAATAATTTTTTTTATGCTTGGCTTAATTAAAAAAAGTTTATATAAATAATACTTAAATTAAGTACATACTTTTAAACCTTAAATTTTGAATTATTGAGCTATTGGTTGAAAAAAGAGCTCCTAACACTTTTATAAAAAGTAATGTATTAATAAAATTAAAAGCTTAAATTTTAGGAAAATTATGAGACAGCAAAATAATGGGCGTCGTCGCCAAAACCGTGGATCTAATCGTAGAAATTTTGGTAATGGTGGTTACAATGGAAACTTAAATAAAAACACTGTTATTGATAGCGCAGGACCTGATGGTCGCCAAAGAGGCTCAGTTTCTCAATTAAATGAGAAATACACTAGCCTAGCTTCGGATGCAGCATCATCGGATGATCGAATATTGGCTGAGTCTTTTCTACAATTTGCTGATCACTACTATAGGTTACAAAAAGAAATAGAAATAAATAACGAAGCCAAAGAAACAAAAATAAAAAATGAAATACAGTCAATTGATGAAGGTGCTTCTGAGCCTGAGTTAGATAAAAACGATAAAAGACCATCAAGGCGAAAAAGAGGTTTTCAAATTAGGGAAAACGAACTGAAAGAAGCTGAAAATAATTTTGAAACCAAAGATCTTAATGAAACCAAAAAAGAAGATTCAGGCAGCAATAATTTACTAGTTTGATTGCACTAAGGTAAATTTTTTTAAATTAATTATATTGTTTATATTGAATGTTGCATTGAAAAATTTTTATAAATTACCATTTATAAATAAATAAAATTACTCGGATCAGTTTAATAGATAACTTAATCAATCAACTTTCAGACAAGTCAAAAATTATATTTCATTCAGCTTATAAACTAGCTGTGCAAAATAATGAGGCATTCACTTCTCAC
>CABXSI010000007.1 GCA_902514865.1 uncultured SAR116 cluster alpha proteobacterium | reverse complement strand
AGTTATTGATTTTGAGATTTTATAATTATAGAAAATTGGTACTCTGTTAGTCAGGAATTAAACTCTTAAGTCCTGAAGAACAATATTTCTACTTGCCTCTATAACAGGGTCTGCAGCTTGAAGTTCTTTCATAATGTTTTTGGTAAAATTTTCTAATTCATTTTGACATTGTTTAAATGAATTTGGACTTTCATACTCAAACAAAATAGATATTTTAAATGTTCCCTTCATATTCCATATTTGATTAAGACAAAATCTTGTACATCCTTTTTTTTTAAGTTTATCAAACAAGGCTGTACCATTATCTTCCCAAATTCTTCTAAAAAGAAGCATTTGCGCTTCTGTCTTAAAAGTAAAAGTATTATAAGTCATTAAATTTGCTTTTGTATCCAACAGAAACTCCCAGTTTGCAAAAATTTATGATAAATTAAAGTATCAATCAAACCTATCAATGTTAAGTAGAAAAACACAAAATGTTTCTCACTTTGTTTCACTGTTTTAATTTAAAATAGAAAATATTTAATAATTACAATAAGTTAAATTCTAGAATAGTGCGGCTGAGAAGCAGTTCCATGCTCTTACTATGCATCGTGTCCTATTACAATCAAGCTATAGCTTGAGATATGCATACGTATGGTATTGTCAATAGGCACGATATGTTTCACACTTTGTTTTACATCTCAATTTAGCGTTCTTAGTATAGAGAACATGGACATGGATATGTGTAAATATACCTAAACTATAATAACATTTATATGTATTCACTTAAGTGTATCATTATAGGTGTAATCCTACCCCACACGTGTGCCATGCCACCCTAATGCGTATAGTATTCATAGGCTCTGCAGCAGATGGGGTGTTAGGGTTATAGGCAGTTTAATATTTTAACGTATTTTACACCAAATGCTTCCCATGCCTGTTTTAGTTCGGTGGAACAATTTCCAATAATAGTGATAGGCTCTAAATCAACACAGCCA
Source organism: uncultured SAR116 cluster alpha proteobacterium (assembly GCA_902514865.1). Classification (GTDB taxonomy): domain Bacteria; phylum Pseudomonadota; class Alphaproteobacteria; order Puniceispirillales; family Marisalimonadaceae; genus Marisalimonas. Next base: position 31,064 of record CABXSI010000007.1, on the reverse strand, counting down.
ATAAAAGCAGGTAATAAATTTCTTACATTTTTCATATGTTCAAGAGTAGCTTCGCTATCTTTATATCTTTCATGTAAGTGTAAAGTTGTATCATCCTCACTTAGCCAAAAATCATATGAAATAGCACCATCTTCGGTGCGTGTTGCTACTACCATTGCTTCAATAGCTTTCTTTATATTTTCTAATTCGCCATCTTTAACTTTTCCTGTAATCGTCCAGTATATATTCTCTGTTACCTTCATAGAAATTCCTTTTATATTTTCTTATTTTAACTTGTATAAAAAATAAACAAGTATAATTTGTGGATATCATTTAGATACTTAATTTTCAAATATTAATATTGGCATTATAAATGTTTTCAAATTTATTTTTCTCAACCCTACCACTTTTTGGTCTAGTGTTTATTGGTTACTCTTTAGGGAAATTTTCACTATTCAATGACACTGAAGCAAAAGTATTTACTAAACTTGTTGGATTAGTTGTCTTACCTGCTTTGGGTATAAAAATAATTGGAAACTTCAATTATGAATTCATAAATTGGAAGTTATATTTTTGCTATCTTTTAGGACAAGGAATAATTTATTTTATACATTTATAATAGCAAAAAAGTTTTTTAATAGAAGCACTCCAGAATGTATAATAATTGGATTGGTATCAAGTTCATCAAATCATTTATTTTTTATATATCCAATAGTATTAGTTGAATTTGCTGCGAAAGATATTGTACCAATTGAAACAGTTATTGCTGCTGACTTCATTACAGTTGGACTAAGTGTATGTGCTTTAGATTTTAACACTCAAAATAAATTAGATGTAAAAAAAGCATTATTAAAACAGATAAAGAATCCTGCTTTTATTGGATTAATACTTGGTTTAATAATTTATCATAGTTCTATAAATCTTCCAGAGAGTAGTAATAGATTAATAGATTTTATATGTGACTCAGGTGTTCCTTTAACCCTGTTAGGAATGGGCATTTTATTGTCTTACAAGACAGATACAACACAAATTCAATTATCTTTTCTAATAACATTTTTAAAGTTATTTGGTTTTTTAATTGTATTAACAACAATCATTTGGTTATCAGATATAACTTTTACTGATGCAAAAACTACTTTAATGCTCTCATCTGCACCTATTGGTGCGATGGCATTAATATTTGCATCAATTTATAATATCAAAACAGATGCTGTTGTTAGGTCAGGCATTATGACATATATAATTGCACTTTTTTTAATACCATTAGTAGGAAGTATATTTTAGTTATAGATAACACGAATGTATTATCCTTTATTAACCTAATCAAATACCCTTCGTAAAGTGTTAACCATTTTAATGACTCATACAGAGTCATACAGCAGAGTTTAAGTAATCAGAGTCAAATGGCATGAGATTTGGTTAGTGTGGGTGTGTGAGTCTGTAAGATTGAGAGATTAATTGTTTAATAAAGCTACTCAAAACTTTTTGTTAACTCAGGACTTAAGATACCAGTTTCTACTGTGAATTTACATTCAAATTTTGTTGCAAAGTTTGTTATTCTCTCTTTCATCAAAGGTATAAAATTTTCCATATTCTCTTTCGTGTCAAAACAATGAATACCTAAACCTTTATCAGGAGAAACATGAAAAGAATTCATCCATAATCTTCCCTTAGGATTTTTTACTGGTTGATTATCTGCTAAATAATCATGCGCAATTCCCATAACTTTCGGGTTCATATATCTTATGTGCAAAAAAACACAAAAGTTTGCAGACATTTCATCTCCTTTGCTTTTGAAGTATATCTATTATATCAATCTAATAAAAATTCAAGTGGACCCTCAAACGAACTAACTTTCAAAGTTGTTTTTAATTCATTAATTTCTGAGTTATTCATCATCTTAATTTTTTCAGCAGATTTTTTATCCTTAAATTCAGCTATAACAAATGCTGACACTTCATTTACTTTGAAAACTTTTGCATTCATTTGCCCTTGTTCTAAATTTTTAGGAAAATGAGTTACCTTTAAATAATCCAAGAAAATATTTAATTGAAGTTTGGTTGGGGCAGTTATTTCAACAACTCTTATATACATATTTTACATTATTTAAATTTATTAAAATTAATCAATATTTTTCATAAGAATAGGCACCAAATGTTTCTCAGTTTGTTTTACACCAGTTGCCTGTTACACAAAAAGTGCTTACATTTCAATTGGTTAACATGAGATATGGTGCGGCTGAGAAGACTCGAACTTCCACGGGTTTTACCCCACAGCGACCTCAACGCTGCGCGTCTACCAGTTCCGCCACAGCCGCACATAAAAAGATCATGTTTGCGATAACAAAACAATTTGTATAATGCAAGTTAAATAATATATTAGCAAATAATAAGATTAGGGTTGTTAAATTGACACAGACTGTTGAATGGAAAGTATCTAATAAGTTGATAGATTATGATTTTGCCATATTAGAAATGGAAAAAAGAGTTATAAATATAAAAAGAAACTCTGAGAAAGAATTAGTATGGCTTTTAGAGCACAAATCTATATATACAGCCGGAACATCTGCAAAAGATGATGATTTGATAAATAATAAAGTAGAAATTCGTCGTACTGGAAGAGGAGGACAATGGACATGGCATGGTCCAGGTCAACGAGTTATTTACTTGATGCTTAATCTAAAAAATAGACTCCCAGACGTAAAAGCGTATGTATATGCTCTTGAAGAATTAATTATTTTGTCATTAAATGATTTCAACATTGATGGTGTTAGAATAAAAAATCAGCCGGGTGTCTGGGTAAATACAAACAACAGATTTGATAAAATTGCGGCATTAGGCATTAGAATCTCTAGTTGGATCACTTATCATGGCATATCTATAAATCTAAATCCTAACCTTGAGGAATTTAAAAATATTGTACCATGTGGAATTAAAGATAGTGGGATAACTAGTCTATATAAATTAAATAAGAATGTTTCATTTGACGAATTAAATAATAGTTTAAAAAGATATTTTGAAAAAATTTTTGGCGAAAATGGTTCATTTTCTATAAAATAATGACGTTATTTAAAAAATTCAGTAAAACATTTTTTCAATATTTTATCAGCTCTTAAGCTATCCGTTTTTAAAACATTAATACTATCTTTATTTTCAAAAAAACCTTCTTTTGGTCCCTCATAATGTAGTATTTGATTTCTTCTTAATCTTAACCAATGAAAATCTCTAGAGTTTTTAAAATGATTTATATCGAGCCCGTCAATATAGTCTAAATTATTTTCATCTGATAAAATATTATCTATAATTGTGAGTGACAAAATTATAATTGTTGCCCACATTTGGTTTTGTGTAGATTTTTTATATTCTTCTAACAATACCCTATTTTGTGGATTTAAATATTTTAAATAATTATCTACATTCATTTTAGAAGTCATTATATGAAGAATTTATCATTAATTAACATTACGAATTGAGACAGTCTAAAAAATACATTGTTCTATTTAACTCAATATTAATCTTCTCTCTATTATAAGAAGCTTCTTCCTCAAAACCCCAGTTTTCAGCCTGCCATAATTCATCTAAATGTGATAATTCAAAGGCTTTTTCTCTTATTTTATCATTATTTAATATGCATAATGATAAAAATACAGATCCAGTAATGTTTGTGATTCTATGCAAAGTTATAATTTCTAAATCGGAAAGTTCAGTTAAAATTTTATTGATTTTAAACTTAATTCTTTTGTTTTGTTTTGAAGGCATTATACCTTTAAAAACATCTATTTTATTATTAATATATTTCTCAACTTTTAACAGAATTGGATCCCAATTTTTACTTTGCCATTGAACTAAATCATTAGGTTCTTCTGCCCTATAACAAATTAGATCTGTATCAATAAAATCTAAAATATCATTAATATATAATATTCTATTATTACTAATTTTATCAATAGATGTGGATATAATTCCATAAAAGATCATGGCATCCGTATCTAAAGTATTTTTATCTTGGTTCCATTCATTATGTATTTCTTTAGCTATTTTTGAATTTTGGATTATTAATTCTTTTTTCATAGGAGTTTTAAGAACATTTTTATCTAATAAAATTTCATAGGAATTACTAGATTTTCTTTTTACTTTAACCGTTTTCCAAAACTTTCTCATTTTAAGCAAAAATAGTCTTCATTAATTTACCTAAATCATTTGCATTATTGACCAAATGAGTTGCTCCTGCAGTTTTTAATAACTCTCTACTATTATACCCCCAAGTAACACCTATACTTGTTATTCCTGCATTTACACCTAAACCAATATCATTTATTGTGTCACCAATTATTACACAAAATTTATTTTCCACCCCCAAATCTTTCATTGCTTTTATAGCCATAGCAGGATTAGGCTTTGGAATGTTCTCATCTGTACTTAAAGTAATATCAAAAAAATCTGACAAATGGTGTTTTGCTAGACCATTAGTTAAGCCTAGACGTGATTTATTTGTGGCTATCCCAATTAACCACTCATTAGTTTTCAGCTCTTTTAATAAATCAACAACACCGGGGTAAAGTGGCTCATTTTGTAATCCTAATCTTCCTTGTTCTGCATACCATGATCTATATGCTTCAGATATTTGCTCTGGTGTCACCTTATATCCAGGTGGCATATATTCATCTAATGCGATAGCAAGTGGTTTACCTATATTTTCTCTTACTTTTCTTGGATCAGGGTCTGGTAAACCGCACATTCTAAACGCTGCAATAGCTCCCTCGACTATCATAATTGCTGAGTCTACTATTGTTCCATCGTAATCAAATAACGCTAATTTTTCATTTGCAGACAATAAGAACTCTCCAAGAATTACGTGAATACTTTATTTAAATTTTTTGGTAATTGTAAACCAAGAAATTTTAAATTTTTTTTAAAATCTTCAGAAATTTCAGCTTCTATTACATCATTTGAAGGCATTCTAATTGAAAAAGCATGTAATTGTAAATTCTTTATACCTTTATGACTCCACTTGATTTGCGAAATACTTTCATGTTCTAATAATCTATGATCTGAGGGAAAGACATTCAATGAAAAATTATATTTTTTATCACCCACAATAGGAGCATTTATATACTCTAAATGAACTCTTAACTGGTGAGTTCGACCTGTCTTTGGATAAAGAGCCATTAGAGCAATTCGTGTACTTACTTTGTCTAACACTTTATATTCAGTAATTGCTTTTTTGCCCTTATCATGATCAACAATCATTTTTTTTTGATCATTAATGCCCCCTTTAATTATAGGTAAGTCAATAACTCCCATTTCAGTTGATGGACAAGGTGACACAATTGCTAAATAGGTTTTAATAATTTTTCTTTGCTTAAAGTAGTTTGCAAATGTTTTGGCCGTTTGTTGATCTTTTGCAACTAGTAATAATCCTGAAGTATCTTTGTCTATTCTATGAACAAGTTTAGTGGGGTTAGTATCTTTGAACAAATGCCTCAACATACCATCTATGTGGTATTTTTGTGAAGTTCCGCCCTGTACAGCAAGACCTGAGGGTTTATTTAAAGCAATATATTCTTTCGTCTCTTTAATTAAAATTTTGTTATAAAGATCTCTATAAAATGTAATGGAACCTTGATCCCAATGTTGTTTAATATTTTTTTTCGCAAAGTTTATTTCATCAGTATAAAAGATTATTTGACCTGACTTAACTTTAACAGATGACTTTGTTTTTTTGTTATCTAATAAAATTAAGCCTAACCTTAAAGATTTTTCCAACATTGATTGATTTATATATCCTAACAATCTTCTTAAACATCTATCAAATCTTGATCCGTGTTCTGACTTTGGAATCTTAATATTTTTCATTTTAAAATTATTTCACTCTTGATCATAATTTTTATTTAAACACCGAATATCCAACCTTCTTTTTTAGACATATTTGAAACGTTCCATATATGTTTTTCAGAAGAAAAAAATCTTAAAGCTGCACAGGAAATAATTGCATCTGCGTCATCTTGATCTGGGCCAGCAATTACTTGATTTTTATCAAGCGGTTTTGAATTAAAAAAACTCAAACTTTTATTAATATTTTTAATAGTGTATCCAACATTTTTTTCAGGTTTAACTGAAGAAAGTCTAAAATAATAAGTAGGGAAAATCTCAACAAAAACACTTTTATTTGATATTTTATAATTATCAAAAGGCCATATATTTACCTGCTTATTAAATAAATTTAATATTCTCATTCCTGCCAGCGAGCCTGTCCCTACTGCACCTGGGCCTACACAATTAAAAGTTGGGCTAGGTGAGTATATTTTGTTTTTAGCATGAATTTCTGTCACCCTTCTTCTACTAATATAAAGTTTACCTTTTGATTTTGGAGCGTTATAAAAGTAACAATATGGTCTTTGGTTCCATATTTCACCACCATATAAATTTTCTTTTTCTTGGTTTATCATATTAATCATTGACCATAAGCTTTTGACATTAGTTGGGCTATCTTTGATACCAGGAAAATATGAAAAATAATCGTAAAATGGATAAGAAAATGCAAAATCAAATCCTACCAATGATTTTTCTTTTACTAGTACATTATTTAGCCAATTTATTAAGTTATAACGTGACCAATACTTCTCAAGCGGTTTAATGATTTTTGGGGTGTCAATTCCATTTTTACATAGAGAAACACTTATACCTTTTTGAAAATTATTTTTGTCTCCTGACCAATCTATTCCAATATAATTTTCAAAATGCATAATTTTCTCAAAAAAAAACCGTTCCTAAAAAAAGAACGGTTTGTGATCTAATTTAATTTTTTTACTAACTAGCAACAGCTTCTTTAGGCTCGTCTGAACTCTCAGTTATATTTTGAACTGGTCCACTGTCTAATCCTCTTGCATCTTCGTCACGGTCAACTAGTTCTATAACTGCCATTGCAGCAGCATCTCCATACCTAAAACCAGCCTTTACAACACGTGTATACCCACCTGCTCTGTCAGCATATCGTGAAGCAAGGATTTCAAATAGTTTTGTTACCATTTTATCGTCTCGTAACTTGGAGTATGCTTGTCTTTTAGCATGTAGGCTTCCTTTTTTGGCTAAAGTAATAAGTTTATCTACTATAGGTTTCATTGTTTTAGCTTTTGGTAAAGTAGTTATTATCTGCTCGTGCTTAATAATAGCTTGGGCCATATTTTTAAATAAAGCTTTTCTATGAGAAGAAGATCTATTTAATTTTTTACCTTTAATTTTATGTTTCATCTGTGTCTCCTAAGGAAAATGTTAAAAGCTAAAAAGGTTCTTCAATTCTTTTAACTAATTCTTCAATATTCTCGGGTGGCCAATTTTCAACATCCATTCCAAGTTCTAAACCCATCACTTTTAACACTTCTCTTATTTCATTTAAACTTTTTCTACCGAAATTAGGAGTTCGTAACATTTCAGGTTCTGATCTTTGAACTAGATCACCTATATATACTATATTATCATTCTTTAAACAATTTGCAGATCTTACTGAAAGTTCTAACTCATCAACTTTACGCAGAAGATTTTTATTAAAGGGTAAATCTTCAAGAACTTCTGGGACCTCTTCTTCTTCTGGCTCTTCAAAGTTAATAAAGTTATTTAATTGATCTTGCATAATCCTAGCAGAAAATGCTACCGCGTCTTCTGGTGAAACTGATCCATCAGTTGTAACTATTAAGGATAGCTTATCATAATCTGTTTGTTGACCAACACGAGCATTATCAACGTTATATGAAACCTGAACAACAGGGCTAAAAATTGCATCGATTGGGATAACACCGATTGGTATGTCTTCTTTTCTATTAATTGCAGAAGAAACATAACCTTTTCCATTTTCTACAGAAAATTCAACATTAAGCTTAGCTCCTTGGTCTAAAGTACAGATTTCATGTTCTTTATTCATTATTTCAACTTCGGGTGGGCATTCTATCATACCTGCAGTTACTGTCGTAGGTCCATCTACATTTAATTGGATTTTTTTTATTCCGTCAAAATCCATTCTCACTTTTATACCTTTTACATTCAATATTATGTCAGTAAGATCTTCTCTCACACCTGGTATTGACGAAAATTCATGAAGTACACCCTGGACTTGTATTGATGTAATAGCTGATCCTTGAAGAGATGATAATAATATTCGTCTAAGCGCATTTCCAATGGTCACTCCATAACCTCTCTCAAGAGGTTCTGCTATTATAGTTGAAGTGTATTCAGGATTTTTCTCTTCTCTAACTTCTAACTTAGAAGGCTTTATTATTTCTTTCCAATTCTTTTCAATCATAATTACTCTCTATAAATAAAAACTTTGTTTTTGTAATTGTTTTAAATAAACTATCTAAACTCTTCTTCTTTTTTTTGGTCTACAACCATTATGCGGTATAGGTGTAACATCTCTTATTGAATTAACTTGAAATCCGATAGTTTGAAGAGCTCTTAAAGCTGACTCTCTTCCAGACCCAGGACCTTGCACTTGAATATCGACTGTTTTAACACCATGTTCTGAAGCTTTTTTACCAGCATCCTCTGCAGCTAATTGAGCTGCATAAGGAGTAGATTTTCTAGATCCTTTGAAACCCATACTTCCTGATGATGACCATGAAATTGCATTTCCTTGGATATCAGTTATTGTAACAACTGTGTTATTAAATGATGAATTCACATGAGCTACAGCATTTGTAACATTCTTTTTTTCTTTACGTCGTATTCTTGTTTGAGTAGGTTGTTTAACCATAATATTTAATTCTCCCTATGAGGATTATTTCTTTTTACCTGCAATTGCCTTTGCAGGACCTTTTCTAGTTCTAGCGTTTGTATGAGTTCTTTGACCCCTAACCGGCAAATTTTTTCTATGTCTTAAGCCCCTTAAACAACCTAAATCTAAATACCTTTTTATATCCATAGATGTTTTTCTTCTTAAATCACCCTCAACAAGATAATCAGCATCAATTATATCTCTGATTTTGGTAAGTTCGTCTTCAGATAAATTATTAATTCTTTTATCTTCAGATATTCCCACTTTTTTACAAATATTTTTTGAGCCCGTTAATCCTATCCCATGAACGTAAGTGAGAGCTATATGAACCCTCTTGTTAGTTGGTACATTAACTCCTGCAATTCTTGCCACTGATTTCTCCTTTTTAGTCAAATTAAGATCTATTTAAACCAAACAAATCCGAGATTGTAATGTCTACAAAGATACAGTCAACTTTTTTGTGACATTACAAAATGTTGAGAATATCTTGAGATACCTTTTGTATACTTTGCATTCCATTTATTGTATTAAGTTTTTTTAAATTTCTATAATAATCTATTACAGGAACTGTGTCTTTTTTATATACTTTTATACGATTTTTTAGAATTGAAGAGTTATCATCATTTCTAATACTTTCATTTTCTGAAGCTCTTTTATTTATTCTTTCTAACAACAAGTTTTCATCAACTTCAATTTGTATAACATTGTCTATTTTAATATTTAAATCTTCTAATAATCCGTCCAGTTCTATCGCCTGATTTAGAGTTCTGGGAAAACCATCCAATATAAACCCATTATTACAATCTGACATTTGTATTCTTTTATTAATCATAGCGATTATTATGTTATCTGATACTAGATCTCCCCGGTCCATTATAGATTTAGCACTTTTACCTAATTCAGACTCAGAATGAACTTCATCTCTTAACATATTACCTGTGGAAATTTGAACTATATTGAACTTGTCAATTAGCATTTTAGCTTGCGTTCCTTTGCCAGCACCTGGGGGCCCAAATAATATAAAATTCATCTACCGCCTACTTCCTCTTAACTTTGACTTTTTAATTAATCCTGAATATCTATGTGCGATTAAATGTGATTGAGCTTGAGATACTGTATCCATAGAGACAGTTACAACAATTAATAAGCTGGTGCCCCCTAAATAAAAAGGAATTGAGTATTTTGATATTAAAATTTCTGGTAAAATACAAACAGCGGCTAAATAAGTTGCTCCAATTGCTGTAAGTCTGGTTAACACAAAGTCTAGATAATCAGCAGTTGGAGGTCCCGGTCTAATACCAGGTACATAACCTCCATTCTTTTTTAGGTTATCTGCGGTTTCGTCAGGGTTAAATACTATTGCTGTATAGAAGAATGCAAAAAAAACAATTAAGCTTATATATAATGCTAAATATAAGGGTTGACCTCTTCCAAAATACGAGTTCAAAGTTAATATCCATTCGGAACTGTTGTTATCGAGACCAGAAAAAGAAGATAATGATGTAGGCAATAACAAAAGTGCTGATGCAAAAATGGGTGGAATTACACCGGGAACATTAATTTTCAAGGGCAAGTGAGACGAATCACCAGCAAACATCTTATTACCCATTTGCCTTTTAGGGTATTGTACAATAATTTTTCTTTGCGAACGCTCTATAAATACAATAAAGACTATGACTGCTATAGCAAGCATCAGTATCGCAATAATTAAAAAGGTAGAAATTGAACCAGTTCTACCTTGTTCTAAAATTTGTGCAATAGCTCTTGGCAATTCTGCAACTATACCTGAAAAAATAATTAAAGAAACACCATTTCCAATGCCCCTTGATGTTATCTGCTCTCCTAGCCATAACAAAAACATAACTGATCCAACCAAAGTTACTACAGTAGTTACTTTAAAAAAAACACCTGGATTATTAACTAGTGAACCTGAGGAACCTGTTGTACTTTCTAAAGCTACTGCAAATCCATATGCTTGGACTGTTGCTAGTAACACAGTTAAGTATCTTGTATATTGATTAATTGTTTTTCTTCCTGATTCGCCGTCTTTTTTTAATTGAGACATTTGAGGAGAGATGGAAGTCATCAATTGCATTATTATTGAAGCCGATATATATGGAAGTATTGTTAGAGCAAAAATTGTCATTCTACCTAAAGCACCCCCAGAAAACATATTAAACATTCCAAGAACACCATTATTTGCATTATTGACAATTTCTGATAATGCTACAGCATTAATACCTGGAACAGGTATATAAGTTCCTAATCTGTATACGATTAAAGCAATAAGAGTAAATATTATTCTTTGACGCAGTTCAGTAGCTTGACCTAATACCCCGAACATACTTTCGTTAGCCATTAATTAAACTCCAGATTTCTTAGGAGGGATTTTAACCAATTTATTATTTTCTATGATAGTAATTGAACCACCTTCCTTCTCCACAATCTGTTTTGCTGAAGTAGAAGCCGCAGCAACTTCAATATTTATTTTAGTTTTTATTTCACCTTTAGCCAAAAGTTTAATCTTAGATTTCAAAGTTTTAACTATGCCTAAATCAAATAATGTTTGATGATTAATTATTTTTTTTGGATCAATTTTTTTATCATTAATTAAACTTTGTAATCTGTTAAAGTTTAATACAACATAAGGAACTCTATTTATATTGGTAAATCCTCTTTTTGGTAATCTTCTGTGGATGGGCATTTGCCCTCCTTCAAAACCTTTAATAGATACTCCTGACCTAGCCTTTTGGCCTTTGTGACCTTTTCCAGAAGTTTTTCCTGTTCCAGAACCTATACCTCTGCCAACTCTTTTTTTATTTTTTGTTGCAAATTTATTATCTTTAATTTCATTTAAATTCATATTTAACCCCTAATCTAGTCTAATTTTATTTTTTAGCTAACTTCAACCAGATGTTTTACCTTATTTATCATGCCCCTTATAGAAGGCGTATCTTTTAAAATTTTGGTTCTACCAATTTTATTTAAACCAAGACCTATCAATGTTTTTTTTTGATCTGATTGTCTACCAATAGGGCTTCTCTTTTGAGTAACAACGAGTGTATTCTTATCTGACATTACGACACCTAACTAGCTTTGGAATTTTTGTTAATTTCTGTTTTTGGCTGATTACCAAAAATTTCAGCAACTTTTCTACTTCTTTTATTAGCAACGCTTCTTGGGGAGTTCATTGATTTGAAAGCATCAAATGTTGCTTTTATCATATTATGTGGATTTGAGGTTCCTATTGATTTTGCAACTACATCTTGGACCCCAAGTGTTTCAAATACAGCTCGCATAGGACCCCCAGCAATTATACCAGTTCCGGATGGTGCACTTCTTAAAACAACTCTTCCAGCACCATAATGACCTTTCATATCGTGATGCAATGTTCTGCCTTCTTTCATTGGAACCTTAACCATACTTTTCTTTGCATCGTCAGTTGCTTTTTTAATTGCTTCAGGTACCTCTTTAGCTTTACCGGTACCAAAACCAACCTTACCCCTTTGGTCACCAACTACAACTAGGGCGGCAAATCCAAATCGTCTTCCGCCTTTAACAACTTTAGCAACACGATTTATACCAACTAACTTATCGACTAAATCACTATCTTCTTTATTATTTTTTTTGTCTTGTTTATCAATTCTCGCCATTACAAACCCCTAAAATATTAATCCACCTTCCCTAGCTGCTTCGGCTAGGTTCTTAACTCTGCCATGATAAATATATCCACCTCTGTCAAAAACAACTTTTTTTATGCCTTGTGTTAAAGCCTTTTCGGCTATCAATTTACCAACTGATGTTGCAGCATCTTTATTTCCACAATTTTTGAATTGACTTTTTATTTTAGTTTCGAGGCTTGAAGCTGAGGCAACAGTTCTACCTTCGTTGTCGTCAATTATTTGACCATAAATATGTTTGCTTGACCTAAAAACAGTTAATCGTAATTTACCAAATGACCTGACTTTCAAGGCTTTTCTATTTCTATTTTTTCTTCTATTATGAAGTGACATTGAATTATTCATAAATACCTCTATTTTTTCTTACCTTCTTTACGTAAAATAAATTCGTTAGCATATCTTATTCCTTTGCCTTTAAATGGTTCAGGAGGTCTTTTAGATCTTATCATTGCTGCAAATTCACCAATTTTTTGTTTATCAGCACCAGAAATTGTAAATTTTGTGTTTCCATCCATCTTCACCAAAATACCCTCAGGAATGTCAATTTCAACAGGGTGACTTAGGCCTAAGCTCAGTGATAGTGTTTTACCTTGCAATGCACCTCTATAACCAACACCTACAATCTCCATATCTTTTGTAAAACCAGCGCTAACACCTGAAACAGCATTATTTATAAGAGCTCTAGTTGTTCCCCAAATTGCTTTAGTTTTTGTATCTTTATTTTTTGGTTCAACTGATATTATATCATCTTTTATTGTAACATTAACTGTATCACTCACTGGAGCATTTAATTCACCTTTTGACCCCTTTGCCCAGAAATTATTACCTTCATGCTTTACTTCAATACCATCGGGGATCTTTATTGTGGCCTGACCAATTCTAGACATCTATTTATACTCCTAAAATACTTGGCAAAGAACTTCACCACCGACGTGAGCCGCTCTTGCTTCATTATCACTCATAACACCTCTTGGAGTTGATAATATAGATATTCCAAGACCATTGTATGTTCTTGGCAAATCACTTATACTTGAGTAAACTCTTCTACCAGGGGTTGATACTCTTTTAATTTCACTTATAACAGGCTTACCTTCATAATATTTTAATTCTATTTTGAATTCATGAATTCCAGGTCGACTTTCGAATTTAGAAAAATCACGAATATAACCTTCTCTTTTTAAAACATCTAGGACGCTTGCTCTAAACCTAGAAGCAGGGGCTTCTACAACAGTTTTATTAGCTGTCTGACCATTTCTAATTCTAGTTAACATATCTCCAAGCGTATCACTCATTGACATAATTAATACCTTTCTACCAACTTGATTTAACCATACCTGGAATCTGACCAGATAAAGCTAATTCTCTTAATGCAATACGTGACATTTTTACTTTTCTATAATAGCCACGAGGTCTACCTGTAATTAGACACCTATTTCTAAGCCTAATCTTTGCTCCATTTCTGGGCATTTCAGATAATTTGAGTTGAGCTTCAAAACGCTCTTCAATAGGAAGAGACTTATTACTACAAATTGCTTTTAATCTATCTCTTCGCGATTTATTTTTTTTAACTTGTATTTCTTTATTCAAATTTTTTTGGATAGCACTTTTTTTGGCCATCTATATCTCCTAGTAAAAATTATTGTGAATTAAATGGAAAATCAAATCCGCTTAGTAACTCTTTTCCTTCATCGTCTGATTTAGCTGAAGTAACAAAAATTATATCCATACCTCTAACAGAATCCACGTTGTCATACTCAATTTCAGGAAAAACAAATTGTTCTTTTAAACCAAGTGCGTAATTGCCATTACCATCAAAACTCTTTGGATTAACACCCCTGAAATCTCTTACTCTTGGCAACGCTACATTGATAAACCTATCTATAAATTCATACATTTTATCTTTTCTAAGGGTTACTTTTACTCCAATAGGCATACCTTCTCTTAATTTGAAGCTCGCATTAGCTTTTTTTGATTTAGTGACTACAGGCTTTTGTCCACTTATTGCAGCCAACTCCTTAAGAGCAACTTCAATTTTTTTACTATCTTTTACAGCTTCGCCAACACCCATGTTAATAACAACCTTTTCAAGTTTTGGTATCTCTAAATCATTTTTATATTTGAACTTTTCTTTTAATCTATTAGAAATTTCTTTTTTATATCTTTCATGCAAGCGGACAGTCATTTAAATCTCCATTTTACTTGTCTATTAAAGCGCCTGATACTACAGACAATCTTTTCTTGACACCATCTTTAAACTCATACTTAACTCTCGTTGGTTTAGCGTTGTCAGGATCGACAAGCGAAACATTTGAAATATGAATAGAGGCTTCTACCTCTTCAATTTTACCTGGGCTTTCTTGTGTTGCTTTTCTATGACGCTTAATTATATTGATACCTTGAACAATAACTCTGTCTTTGTTTTTCAATATAGACAAAACGTTGCCTGACTTACCTTTATCCTTACCGGCAATTACGATTACTGCATCACCCTTTTTGATTTTAAACTTTTTGTTCATTATAGAACCTCAGGAGCTAAAGATACAATTTTCATAAATTTTCTGCTTCGTAATTCTCGTGTAACAGGACCGAATATTCTTGTTCCAATTGGCTCGTTACTTTTATTAACCAAAACTGCAGCATTTTTATCAAATCTAATGCAAGTGCCATCATTTCTTCTGACTTCTTTTGAAGTTCTAACTATGACAGCTCTATGAACGTCACCTTTTTTTACACGACCTCTAGGAATAGCTTCTTTAATTGAGACTACTATAACATCTCCAACAGCAGCTGAAGTACGACCAGATCCACCCAAAACTTTAATGCATTGAACTCTTCTTGCGCCTGAGTTGTCAGCAACTTCAAGATTACTTTGCATTTGTATCATATTATATCTCCAAGAAAAATTTCAATTAATAGATAACTTCAAAACGCTTATTTTTCGAGATGGGATTGCACTCTCTAATACTTACAACATCCCCAATATTGAACTTATTTTTACTATCATGTGCAGAAAATTTTTTAGATTTTGTAACAAACTTTTTGTACATCGGGTGCATAATTTTTCTTTCCACTAAAACAGTTATAGTTTTATCTGACTTATTACTTGTAACTTTACCTGTTAAAATTCTTTTTGGCATTTAATTAGTCCTCAAACTTTGGTTGATACAGCATTGTTCAAAATTGTTTTTATACAAGCTATTTCTTTTCTAATTTGCTTAAACCTGGCAGGATTTTCATTCTGTCCATTTGCAACTTGGAAGCGAAGGTTAAATTGTTCTTTTCTTAACAATTTTATCTGTTCTTTAAGTTCATCATTAGTCTTAACTTTTAAATCTTTGGGCTTATACTTTGCCATTTATTCCTCTTTATTTATTCACCTAATCTTTTAACAACCTTAGTATGCATTGGTAATTTCGCTGCTGCTAAACTCAAAGCTTCTTTAGCAGCAATTTCTGAAACACCATCAAGTTCAAACATGATCCTACCAGGTTTAACCCTGCAAACCCAAAAATCTGGTGACCCCTTGCCTTTACCCATTCTAACTTCGGCAGGCTTACTTGAAACGGGGACGTCTGGAAATATCCTAATCCATACCCTACCAGCTCTCCTTAAATGTCTAGTTATAGCTCTTCTAGCTGCTTCTATTTGCCTAGCTGTTACTCTTTCAGGCTCAATGGCTTTGAGTCCAAATGATCCAAAATTAAGCTTCGTTCCACCTTTAGATAGACCATGAATTCTACCTTTATGAGCTTTTCTAAATTTTGTTCTTTTAGGCTGTAACATGTTTACCCCTGATCCATTGATTTAATATTTGAACCTTTGACACCACCTTGCATTTTTTTATCTTGAGCCATAGGATCATGTTCCATAACTTCGCCTTTAAAAATCCATACTTTTATTCCAGTCGCACCATAAGTTGTAAATGCAGTTGACTCACCATAATCAACATCTGCCCTTAAAGTATGCAATGGAACTCTACCCTCTCTATACCACTCAGTTCTGGCAATCTCTGCACCTCCAAGCCTACCTGCGCAGTTAATTCTAACTCCTTCAGCTCCAAGTCTAATTGCACTTTGAACAGCTCTTTTCATTGCTCTTCTGAAAGCAACTCTTCTTTCAAGTTGCTGAGCTATACCGTCAGCAACTAATTTTGCATCAATCTCAGGTTTTCTTATTTCTATTATATTGAGGCTAACCTCAGAACCAATTTGCTTACTTAATGTATTTTTTAAAGTTTCGATATCTTGACCTTTTTTACCAATAACTAGTCCAGGTCTTCCGGCATAAATAGAAATTTTTGCTCTTCCAGCAGGTCTTTCGATAACAATCTTACTAACTGCGGCTGCTCTAAGCTTATCAAACAAATACTTCCTAAGATTTATATCTTGATGAAGTAAGTCTGCATACGATTTTCCGCCAAACCACCTAGAGTCCCAAGTACGGTTAATACCTAATCTAAATCCAATAGGCTGTGTTTTTTGTCCCATATTATTTACCTTCTTGTTCGGATAATAAAATTGTTAGATGAGAAAAAGGCTTAATAATTTTTGCCCCACGACCTCTTGCGCGAGCATGAAAACGTTTCATAACCAACCCTTTCCCAACATAAGCTTCTTTAACGATAAGTTTGTCAATATCTAACGAATGATTATTTTCAGCGTTAGCGATAGCAGACCTAAGTGCTTTTTCAACATCGTTTGATATTCTTCGCTTAGAAAATTGTAGAATAGAAATAGCCTTAGATGCACTTTGCTTTCTAATCATCTGGGCTACAAGGTTAAGTTTTTGTGGACTAATCCTAATATTTCTCAAGACAACCTTTGCCTCATTTTCTAGTTCCCTTCTTTTGTTTTTCTCTTTCCCCATCTTTTCCTCTATCGCTTTGACTTTTTGTCAGCTGTATGGCCATAATATGTTCTGGTAGGTGAAAATTCACCTAACTTATGCCCAACCATAGTTTCAGTAATTGTTACTGGTATAAATTTTTTACCATTATACACACCAAATGTAAGCCCAACGAATTGAGGCATAACTGTGGATCTCCTAGACCAAGTTTTTATTACGTCATTTCTACCAGATTCTCTTGCTACATCCGCTTTTTTTAGTAAATAACCGTCCACAAAGGGACCTTTCCATATAGATCTAGACATTAATTTAACCTTACGCTTTTCTTCTTCTAATTATTAATTTATCAGTTCTTTTATTATTTCTTGTTCTATATCCTTTAGTAGGCTTACCCCAAGGTGTAACTGGGTGCCTGCCGCCTGATGTTCTGCCTTCTCCACCACCATGTGGATGGTCAACTGGGTTCATGGCAACACCTCTTACAGAAGGTCTTTTTCCTAACCATCTATTTCTACCAGCTTTTCCTAAATTAGTATTTTGGTTATCAGGATTTGACACAGCTCCAATTGCACACAAGCAAGACGAGAGCACAAATCTAACTTCACCAGAAACTAATCGCAATATTGAATAAGACAAGTCTTTTCCAATAAGTTGTACATAAGAGCCTGCTGAACGAGCAAGCTGCCCACCTTTACCAGGTTTAAGTTCAACGTTATGAATTATAGTACCAACTGGTACAGATGAAAGTGGCATGCAGTTTCCAGGCTTTATATCAGCCTTAATAGATGAAATAACTTTATCACCTACATTTAGTCTTTGAGGAGCTATAATATATCTTAATTCATTATCCTCATATTTTATTAGCGCTATATATGCTGAACGATTAGGATCATATTCTATACGTTCAACTAAACCACCTATGTCAAATTTATTTCTTTTGAAGTCTATTATTCTATAGCGTCTTTTGTGCCCTCCGCCTCTTTGCCACATTGTAATTTTACCAGAGTGATTTCTTCCTCCATTTTTACTAAGACCTTCAGTTAACTTTTTCTCAGGCTTACCTTTGTATAAGTCGGATTTATCTACAAGAACCAATCCTCTTTGACCTGGTGTGTTTGGTTTATATTGTTTTAATGCCATAATTATATACCTACCGACAAATCTATCGTGTTACCTGGCGCTAAAGTTATTATAGCTTTTTTTGTATTTGTCCTTCGACCTAAAATACCCTTAAACCTTTTAACTTTTCCCTTAAGTAAAATTGTGTTAACAGAAGTAACCTTGACAGAAAAAATTTTTTCTATTGATAATTTTATATCAAATTTACTCGCAGAAAGTGGAACAGAAAATACCATTTTATTAAACTCTGACATTTGAGTAGCTTTTTCTGTAATTAAAGGATTTAAAACTATTTGATAAGCTTTATTCAAACTAATTATAGCGTCATTTTTTTTTCTGGGCCTAATGCTCATGTCAAACGTTCCTCAACAAATTTAAGTGCATCATCAATTATTATTAAATTATCTTTTTTAACTATATCGTAGACATTGATGCCTTCGCAGGAAAGCACATCTAAATTTCTAATATTATTTGCAGCTTTTACAAAATTGGTTTCAACTTCACTTCCAGAGATAATAAGGGTCTTACCTACCCCCATCTTGTCTAGTTTTTTCTTTAAAGTAGAGGTCTTTCCATCACATTTTGAGCCATCTAAAATAATAAGTTTTCCAAGTTTAAGTTTATCGGATAAGGCAGATTTCAAACCTAATTTCCTAACTTTTTTATTTAAGCTATGAGAATGCGAATGAACAACTGGCCCATGAGCCATTCCACCACCTCTAAACTGAGACACAGAACCCGAACCATGCCTTGCTTTTCCAGTTCCTTTTTGCTTATACATTTTAGCTGTAGTCATTTTAATTTCACTTCGAGATTTAACAGAGTGGTTACCTAAACGTCTTTTAGCTAACTGCCATCTTATAACTCTGGCCATAATGTCAGGTCTAGGTGATATCCCAAAAATATTATCATCAAGCGTTATTTCTTTACCTGAATTATTATTTAAATTCACAGATTTAATTTTCAACTTGTGCTCCTTCGCTTTCTGACATTTTACCAACAGTCTCTTCTGAAACTGGTAAAGATTTATCATTCGAAGCTTCAGACGTTCTTAAACCGGCTGGAAAAGGTGCTTCCTTAGGAAGATCATATTTAACAGCATCGGATAAAGTTACAATACCATTTTTTGACCCTGGAACCGAACCTTCTACCAAAATCAAGTTATCATCCTCTAAAAGTTTTATAACTGTGAGATTTTGAGTTGTAACTTTAACATTACCATATTGCCCTGCCATTTTTTTCCCTCTCCAAGTTCTACCTGGGTCTTGGCTGTTTCCAGTTGAACCATGGGCTCTATGACTGATTGATACACCGTGTGTAGCCTGCATACCTCCAAAATTGTGACGCTTCATTGAACCTGCAAAACCTTTACCTTGTGATACTCCCATTACATCTATTTTTTGACCAGATATGAAATGGTTAGCACCAATTTTATCACCAACGTTTAACAAAGCATTTTCACTAACTCTAAACTCTACTATTTTTTCTTTAGGTTCAGTCTTAGCTTTAGCAAAAAAACCTTTTAAAGGCTTATTAACATTCTTTGATTTTTTGTTGTTAAAGCCTAATTGAATAGCAGTGTATCCATCTTTTTCCACGGATCTCGTAGATAAGACTTCTACATCTTCAAGTCTCAAAATAGTTACAGGGATATGCTCGCCTTTATCATTGAAAATTCTCGACATTCCTAATTTTCTAGCTATAACGCCACAACGCATAATAATATCCTTTAAATCTTAATTTCGACATCAACTCCAGATGCCAAGTCTAATTTCATAAGAGCATCTACTGTTTGAGGGGTCGGTTCAATTATATCTAGTACACGCTTATGAGTTCTCATTTCAAATTGCTCCCTACTTTTCTTGTCAACATGGGGCCCTCTAAGAACTGTAAATCTGTTAAGAGATGTGGGCAATGGAATTGGACCTCGAATTTTTGCACCAGTCCTTCTAGCAGTGTTAACTATTTCAGAAGTAGATTGATCTAATATTCTATGATCAAAAGCCTTTAATCTAATTCTAATATTTTGACTGTCCATTAAATCCTCACTACATTAACTATTTAATATTATCAGTTAAGACTGAATGCTCGAAACAACCCCAGCCCCAACTGTTCTCCCACCTTCTCTTATCGCAAATCTTAAACCTTCATCCATTGCAATTGGTGCAATTAACTCAACAGTTATTGCTATATTATCACCTGGCATAACCATTTCTGTTCCTGATGGAAGCTCTACAGCCCCAGTTACGTCAGTAGTTCTAAAATAAAATTGTGGACGATAATTACTAAAAAAAGGTGTATGCCTTCCACCCTCGTCTTTAGTCAATATATAAGCCTCGCCTTTAAATTTTGAATACGGCTTAATTGAACCAGGTGCAGATAAAACTTGACCTCGTTCAACTTCTTCTCTTTTTGTCCCTCTTAAAAGAACTCCAACATTGTCACCAGCTTCACCAGAATCTAATAACTTACGAAACATTTCAACACCCGTACATGTTGTCTTAGTTGTTTCCTTTATGCCAACAATCTCTATTTCTTCACCAACCTTCACAACACCTCTTTCCACACGACCTGTAACAACAGTTCCTCTTCCAGATATAGAAAAAACGTCTTCAATAGGCATTAAAAAAGGCTTATCTTTGTCGCGAGCCGGTTGAGGAATATAAGTATCAACAGCAGTCATTAATTCTGTAATCGAATTCAGACCAATAGCTTCATCACGATTCTCTAAAGCCGCTAGTGCACTTCCTTTTATAATAGGAATGTCGTCACCAGGAAAATCATAGCTACTTAACAGTTCACGAATTTCTAATTCCACTAATTCTAATAATTCTTCATCATCAACTTGATCAACTTTATTCATGTAAACCACTAATGAGGGAACACCAACCTGACGCGCCAAAAGTATATGCTCTTTAGTCTGAGGCATAGGACCGTCAGCAGCATTAACAACTAATATAGCACCGTCCATTTGAGCCGCGCCGGTGATCATGTTTTTGACATAGTCAGCATGACCTGGACAGTCAACATGAGCATAATGACGATTTTCAGTAGAATACTCAACATGAGCAGTAGAGATAGTTATACCTCTCTCTCTTTCTTCGGGTGCTTTATCAATTTGGTCATAAGCAGAAAAGTCAGCACGACCAGCATCAGCCATAACTTTTGTAATTGCTGCAGTTAAAGTAGTTTTCCCATGATCAACGTGGCCTATTGTACCAATGTTTACGTGTGGTTTACTACGATCAAATTTTTCTTTAGACATCTTATATGACCTTTCTTTAAATGATTGTTTTAGGCTAACTTAGCCTTAACTTCGTCCGCAACAGCTTGAGGAACTTGATCATAATGATCAAAGATCATTGTATATTGCGCTCTACCTTGGCTCATCGACCTCAGATTATTTACATAACCAAACATGTTGGCTAAAGGAACCATAGCATTAATCACTTGAGCATTACCCCTTGCGTCCATTCCATTAACCTGACCTCTTCGACTATTTAAATCACCTATGATATCACCCATATATTCCTCAGGTGTGACACATTCAACTTTCATTATAGGCTCAAGTAAGACTGGCGAAGCCTTAGCCATACCTTCCCTAAATGCAGCTCTTGCAGCTATTTCAAAAGCCATAACTGATGAATCTACGTCATGATATGCACCGTCATGAAGATTGACTTTAAAATCAATAGCTGGGAAACCCGCTATAATACCAGCATCTTTTGCTTGTATTAAGCCTTTTTCTACACCAGGTATATACTCAGTTGGAATATTACCACCTTTAATTGAATTCAAAAATTCAAAGTCTTTATCAGGGTTTGGAGAAAATGTCATTTTAACTCGAGCAAATTGACCAGATCCGCCTGATTGTTTTTTATGAGTATAGTCAACTTCGATTTCTTTTGTAATAGTTTCTCGGTAAGCTACTTGAGGAGCACCAATATTTGCTTCAACTTTAAATTCACGTTTAAGACGATCTATCAATATATCAAGATGAAGCTCACCCATACCTTTCATAATAGTTTGACCGGATTCAATATCTGTCGATACCTGAAAAGAAGGATCCTCAGCGGCTAATCTTGCAAGCCCCGTAGACATTTTCTCTTGATCATTTTTAGACTTTGGCTCAACGGCAATTTCAATCACAGGATTTGGGAATGACATTGTTTCCAGAACCACAGATTTTAAAGGGTCACATAAAGTGTCGCCAGTAGTTGTCTCTTTCATTCCCGCTAATGCTACGATGTCTCCAGCAAATGCCTCATCTATTTCTTCCCTATTATTAGAGTGCATCATCATCATTCTTCCAACTCTCTCCTTTTTTCCTTTGGTTGAGTTTAGAAGAGAATCTCCCTTTTTTATAGAACCTGAGTATATTCTTAAAAAAGTTAAAGAACCAACAAACGGATCATTCATAATCTTAAAAGCAAGACCAGAAAAAGGCTCATGATCACTGGCCTTCCTTTCAATATTTCTATTTTCTGTAACATCCCCAGGTAAAAAACCAAGGTAAGCAGGCACATCTAGAGGATCAGGAAGGTAATCGATTACAGAATTTAACATCGTTTGAACACCTTTATTTTTAAAAGCAGACCCACACAAAATTGGGACAAAATCCATAGCTAGAGTGCCTTTCCTAATTAGATTTCTTAAAGAAATTTCATCTGGCTCTTCCCCTTCTAGATATTTTTCCATCCAAGCATCATCCTGTTCAACTACTAGCTCTATAAGATCAGATCTCATAGACTTAGACTTCTCTAACAAATCTTCTCTGATTTCACGTATTGTCCAAGAAGCACCTAAATCTTCCGAGTCCCAAACCCATTCTTTCATGGAAACTAAGTCTACAAGACCAGCAAACTCGTTTTCTGCACCAATTGGTAAATTAATTGGCAAAGGAGTAGCTCCCGTTCTGTCTTTCACCATATCTACACACTTAAAAAAATCAGCACCAATCTTATCCATTTTGTTAACAAATACTATTCTAGGAACTTTATATCTATCGGCTTGCCTCCATACTGTTTCCGTTTGCGGCTCAATCCCAGCATTAGCATCAAGAACAACAACAGCGCCATCAAGAACAGCCAAAGATCTTTCTACTTCAATGGTAAAGTCAACATGACCTGGAGTATCTATAATGTTGAATCTAAATTTAGCCTCATCTTCCGAAGATCCGTAATGTGAATCAAATCCTTTACCATCTTCTGTTCTAGTCCAAAAACATGTTGTTGCTGCAGAAGTTATTGTAATACCACGCTCTTGTTCTTGCTCCATCCAATCCATTGTAGCATTTCCGTCGTGGACCTCACCAATTTTGTGTGATCTCCCAGTATAGTATAATACTCTCTCAGATGTAGTAGTTTTTCCCGCATCAATATGAGCAATAATACCAAAATTTCTATATCTATTTAAATTATATCCACGAGACATTTTAATACCTATAAATCTACCAACGATAATGTGAAAAGGCTTTATTTGCTTCAGCCATTTTATGAGTGTCTTCTCTTTTTTTAACAGATGCACCCCTGTTTGATGAAGCATCTATTAGTTCGCCACTAAGTCTTTCCGTCATTGAATTTTCTGACCTGTTTCTACTACTATTTATGAGCCATCTGATAGCTAAAGCTAAAGCTCTTTCTGACCGTACTTCTACTGGAACTTGATACGTAGCGCCACCAACACGCCTAGATCTAACTTCAAGTTGAGGCTGTACATTATCTAAAGCTTCATGAAAGATTTTTACAGGCTCAACACCAGCTTTCTTTTCAATTACTTCAAATGCACCGTAAACTATTTTCTCGGCAATAGATCTTTTACCGTCAAACATCAAACAAGATGTAAATTTTGATACAATTTTATCGTTGAATTTTGGATCAGGCATAACTTCTCTTTTTATAGCTTTTCTACGTCTTGACATTTAAAATTTCCTTTTTATTTAGGTCGCTTTGCACCGTATTTAGACCTTCTTTGACGTCTATCTGCAACACCTTGTGTATCCAAAGTTCCTCTTATAACGTGATACCTAACACCAGGCAGATCCTTAACCCTGCCACCTCTTATCATAACAACAGAATGCTCTTGTAAATTGTGGCCTTCACCAGGTATATAAGAAGTAACTTCAAAGCCATTTGTAAGCCTAATCCTGGCTACTTTTCTGAGCGCGGAATTAGGTTTTTTTGGAGTGGTCGTGTATACTCGTGTACATACACCCCTCTTCTGCGGACAAGATTGCATAGCAGGAACTTTTGTTTTATTAACTGGTCTGTTACGACCATGCCTTATTAGTTGATTAATAGTAGGCATTTAGAAACCCTTCATAAAAAAACGAGTAGCTGAGTTCAGCAGTAAATCATGCAAATAATGAGCTAGCGTCTAATAAAAATTACAACCAGTACCCAATATTTGCGGAATTATATTCTTAACTTAGTTAATGGTCAAGGACAAAATACAATTTGATGATTAAATTCACATGTTCGTTCTTACAATATTCATCAATTTGATTTTTCTTCCATTGCCTCAATTAAGGCAGGTTCTTCTTTTGTCATATTATCTAAGATTTCTTTATCTCTTCTACTAGCTGTCATTCTAAGTTTATTTACAATAGAACCTGTGCCAGCTGGAACTAAGCGTCCGACAATAACATTTTCTTTTAACCCAGAAAGAGCATCAGATTTACCTGATACTGCAGCTTCAGTTAAAACACGTGTCGTTTCCTGAAAAGAAGCAGCAGATATAAAACTTTCGGTTTGCAAGCTAGCTTTAGTTATACCTAATAAAACCGAAACTCCTTTAGCAGGCTCAAAACCTTGTTTAACAGCTTTTTCATTAGCTAATTTGAATTCTAGTCTATTTACATGTTCTCCATTTAGAAACGTCGTACCACCATGGTCAGTTATTTCAGTTTTTTGTAACATCTGTCTTACTATAACTTCAATATGTTTATCATTAATTTTTACTCCTTGTAATCTATATACATCCTGAACTTCTTTGACTAAATAATCAGCCAAAGCTTCAACTCCTAGTATATTTAGAATATCGTGAGGCACGGGACTCCCATCAATTATCATGTCACCTTTTCTAATAAAGTCACCTTCTTGAACAGCTAACAATTTTCCTTTCGGAACCATATATTCAACGGCATCAATTTCACTGTCTTGTGGAACAACTCTGATCCTTCTCTTGGCTTTGTAGTCAGCTCCAAACTCAACTACTCCATCACTTTCTGAAATTATTGCAAAATCCTTAGGTTTTCTTGCTTCAAACAACTCAGCAACTCTTGGTAAACCTCCAGTAATATCTCTGGTCTTAGAACTTTCTCTAGGAATTCGGGCTAAGACTGCCCCAGCTTTAACCTTATTTCCGTTTTCAACACTTAAAATTGCATTCATGGACATAAAATACCTAGCTTCTAATCCGTTTGGTAGATTAATTACTTCTCCATCAGCATCCCTCAAGGTTATTCTTGGCCTCAAATTTGATCCACCTGATTGTTGCTTCCAATCCATTACTACTTTGCTTCCTATACCAGTAGATTCGTCAATTATTTCTCTCATAGAAATGCCTTCTACAAGATCAACATAATGAGCAGTTCCTTCTTTTTCTGTAATAATTGGAATTGTATATGGATCCCATTCGGCTAATATTTGACCAGCTTTTACAGTCGAACCATCCTTTTTTAACAATTTAGCTCCATATTGAAGGCGATATCGGGCTTTTTCTCTTCCTTGATCATCTAAAATAATCATTTCTGATGAACGAGAGAGGACAATCTCGCTACCATCTTCTGTTTTTACTAAGGAAGTATTATCCAGTCTTATTTTACCATCAAAAGGAGCTTCAATTTTTGATTGTTCAGCACCACGTTGTGCAGCACCACCAATATGAAATGTTCTCATTGTTAATTGGGTACCTGGTTCACCTATTGATTGAGCAGCAATAACTCCAACGGCTTCTCCAATATTAACTGGGGTACCTCTAGCCAGGTCTCTTCCGTAACATGCTGCACAAATACCTGGTTGCGTTTCACAAGTTAAAGCAGACCTAACTTTAACTTGATCTACTCCGGCCTGTTCAATCTTTTCAATATCATCCTCAGTTATAATCATTCCTTTTTGTAAGATAGTAATGTTATCTTTTGAATCTATAATATCTGAAGCTGCGGTTCTGCCCAAAATCCTTTCTGCAAGAGGTTCAATAATGTCCCCACCCTCAATTACAGCTCTCATAACAAAACCATTTTCTGTTCCACAATCTTCTTCAGTAACAATACAATCTTGGGCAACATCAACTAATCTTCTTGTTAGATATCCAGAATTAGCTGTTTTTAAGGCCGTGTCTGCTAGTCCTTTTCTGGCACCATGAGTAGAATTAAAATATTCAAGAACATTTAGACCATCTTTGAAAGATGATTTAATGGGTGTTTCTATGATTTCACCTGAGGGCTTAGCCATCAAGCCTCTCATACCTGCTAATTGTTTAATTTGAGCTGCAGATCCCCTAGCTCCTGAATGAGCCATCATCCAAACTGAGTTAACAGGTTCTCCAACTTTTATGGTTGAAATATTTTTCATCATTTCAGCTGCCACATCATCAGAGCATTTAGACCAAACATCAACAACCTTATTATATTTTTCACCTTGAGTAATCAATCCATCTTGATACTGTTGTTCAAAATTCTTCACTTGTTTTTCTGCTTGCATCATCAATTCAGCTTTAGCTTTTGGCGTTTCGAGATCTGAAATACCGAAAGATATACCAGCTGTACAAGCATGCTTAAAGCCCATTGCCATTAGCTGATCACAAAAAATAACAGTATCTTTTTGACCACAGTGTCGATATACATAATCAATCACATTTGTAACTTCTTTTTTTGTCATCAACTTATTAATAGTATTAAAATCGACAGACTTGTGTTTAGGGAGTAATGTAGATAGCTTCGCTCTTCCTGGCGTTGTTTCAACAATTTGAACAATATTTTTACCTTCATCATCATAAGTGTTAACCCTAACTTTGACTCTTGCTTGGAGTTCTACTTGACAATTGTCTAAAGCCATTAACACTTCCATAGGAGATGAAAATATCATTCCTTCACCTTTCAAAGAATCACTTATCATAGATAAATAATATAAACCTAGTATAATATCTTGTGATGGTACAATTATAGGTTTTCCACTTGAAGGGGATAATATATTGTTTGTAGACATCATCAAAACTCTTGCTTCAAGTTGAGCTTCTAGTGATAAAGGAACATGAACTGCCATCTGATCACCATCAAAATCAGCATTAAAAGCGGTACATACAAGAGGATGCAAATTTATTGCTTTTCCTTCAATCAAAACAGGTTCAAATGCCTGTATTCCTAATCGGTGCAAAGTTGGTGCTCTATTGAGCATTACAGGATGCTCCCTTATGACTTCTTCAAGGATATCCCAAACTTCAGGCCTTTCTTTTTCGACCATTCTTTTCGCTGCTTTTACAGTACTTGCTAAGCCATAAAGCTCTAGTCTTGAGTAGATGAAGGGTTTAAACAATTCTAAAGCCATTTTTTTTGGGAGGCCACATTGATGTAACTTTAATTCAGGCCCTACAACAATTACAGATCTACCAGAATAATCAACTCTTTTTCCAAGTAAGTTTTGTCTAAATCTTCCCTGTTTACCCTTCAGCATGTCGGATAATGATTTCAATGGTCTTTTATTTACTCCTGTTATAACCCTGCCTCTTCTACCATTATCAAACAAAGCATCTACAGATTCTTGTAACATTCTCTTTTCATTACGAATAATAATATCTGGAGCTCTTAACTCAATAAGTCTTTTTAGACGATTATTTCTGTTAATTACCCTTCTATATAAGTCATTTAGATCAGAAGTTGCAAATCTTCCACCATCTAATGGTACTAAAGGACGTAGTTCAGGTGGTATAACTGGAACAACCTCGAGTATCATCCATTCTGGTTTCGCACCGGACTCTATAAAAGATTCTACCAATTTAAGTCTTTTTACTAATTTTTTTCTTTTAATTTCGGAACCTGTTTTGGATAGATCATCGCGTATTTTTAAAATCTCTTCCTCTAGATCCATTTCGGTTAATATTTTTTTTATTGCTTCTGCACCTATTGAAACTTCGAAACTTTCATCACCAAATTCATCAAGAGCACTGTCATAGTCTTCTTCAGTTAGCAACTGACCTTTTGTAAGCGAAGTTAAACCAGGCTCAGTGACTAAAAAGTATTCAAAATAAAGAACCCTTTCTAAATCCTTGAGTGTCATATCAACAAGCAAGCCTATGCGTGAAGGCAATGATTTTAAAAACCATATATGAGCAACTGGAGCGGCCAAATCAATATGCCCCATCCTTTCTCGTCGTACTTTAGAAAGAGTAACCTCCACTCCACATTTTTCACATATAATACCCCTATACTTCATACGCTTATATTTGCCACATAAACACTCATAATCTCTTACAGGTCCAAAAATTTTTGCACAAAAAAGACCATCACGTTCAGGCT
The DNA here is from genome assembly GCA_902514865.1 of uncultured SAR116 cluster alpha proteobacterium. Lineage (GTDB taxonomy): Bacteria > Pseudomonadota > Alphaproteobacteria > Puniceispirillales > Marisalimonadaceae > Marisalimonas. The sequence continues at coordinate 2,162 of CABXSI010000007.1, read as the reverse complement.
TAAAAGTTCTATAGTTTATTGTTTCTGGCTTTCTAATTTCACCAAAAGACCAACTTTTAATAGCCTCAGGTGATGCTATTGAAATACTAATTTGGTCAAAACTTTGTGTTGAACCTGTTTGGCCAAAAGAATTCATAAGTTCATTCATTTGCGTTCCTATTCTTTTTAAATATCAATAAAATTATTCTACTAAATCCATGTTTACATTTAAGCCTAAAGATTTTAACTCTTTAATTAAAACATTAAATGATTCTGGTATACCTGCTTCAAAATCGTCATCACCTTTAATTATAGATTCATAAACTTTTGTTCTGCCAGAAACATCATCAGATTTTACTGTAAGCATTTCTTGAAGAGTGTAGGCAGCACCATATGCTTCTAGCGCCCACACTTCCATTTCACCAAATCTTTGACCACCGAATTGAGCTTTACCTCCAAGAGGTTGTTGAGTTACAAGTGAATAAGGACCGATCGATCTTGCATGTATTTTATCATCAACTAAATGATGTAATTTTAACATATAAATATAACCAACCGTAACTTTTCTATCAAAAATTTCGCCTGTTCTACCATCAGTTAACCAAACTTGACCTGTTTCATCTAAGTCTGCTAAGTTAAGAATATTCCTAACATCTTTTTCACTAGCTCCATCAAATACTGGTGTGGCCATCGGAACACCTCTTCTTAAGTTCAGGGCTTGTTGCATCAAATCATTATCACTCATCTTTGAAAAGTCAGATTTATATTGCTTTTCTCCATAAATTTGAGTTAAAAAATTTCTAACGTTTTCGTTTTTAGCATCTTGATTACTCTCAATCATTTTACCAATTTTATCCCCTAAACCAGATGCAGCCCAACCTAAATGGGTTTCTAATATTTGCCCAACATTCATTCTAGAGGGAACACCCAAAGGGTTCAATACAACATCTACAGGTGTACCATCTTTTGTGTAAGGCATATCTTCAGCAGGAATAATTCTTGAAATAACACCTTTATTGCCATGTCTTCCTGCCATTTTGTCCCCTGACTGAAGTTTTCTTTTTACTGCAACAAAAACTTTAACCATCTTCATGACACCAGGCAATAATTCATCACCTCTTTGTAGCTTATCAACCCTATCATTAAATCTATTTTCTAAAGTTTTTATAACCCCATCAAAATGATTAGATAATTTTTCTATTTTTTTCTGAACTTTGTCGTCTTCTATTTGGATTGCCCTGAGATCATTTCGTGACAGTTTTGTAGTTATTTCCTCAGTTAATAAATCACCATTTTTTAATGTTTTTATTGATGAACCATGTATCTTATTGCCAATAATATATTCTTTAAGACGCCCATAAAAACCTCGTTCAAGAATGGTTTTTTCATCATCTCTATCTTTAGCAAATCTCTCTATCTCAGCCCTTTCAATGGCTCTAGCTCTTTCATCTTTATCAACACCTCTTCTAGAGAAAACTCTAACATCAACAATAGTTCCTGAAACACCTGGGGGAACTTTTAATGATGTATCCCTAACATCTGAGGCTTTCTCTCCAAATATAGCTCTAAGTAACTTTTCCTCTGGGGTCATTGGGCTTTCACCTTTTGGGGTAACCTTGCCAACCATTATATCGCCTTGCTTTACTTCAGCACCAATATATACCATACCGGCTTCATCTAAATTTCTTAGAGCCTCTTCTCCAATATTTGGAATATCACGTGTAATTTCTTCTTGACCTAACTTTGTATCTCTAGCCATTACTTCAAATTCTTCTATATGGATAGATGAAAATACATCTTCTTTAACTATCCTTTCAGAAATCAAAATTGAATCTTCAAAATTATAGCCATTCCAAGGCATAAACGCCACTAAGACATTTCTACCTAAGGCTAATTCACCATCTTCAGTAGCAGGGCCATCAGCAATTATATCTCCACTATTAATTATGTCGCCTACTTGAACCAATGGCCTTTGATTAATACAAGTATTTTGGTTACTTCTTTGAAATTTTAATAATGAATATATATCTACGGGACTCACATCGGATGCATCTGCAGAATGAGCTCGAATAACTATTCTTGTGGCGTCAACTTGATCAACCACTCCTGATCTTCGAGCTACTAAAGTTACACCTGAATCTTGCGCAACCGTGGCTTCAATCCCAGTCCCTACAAGAGGACTC